>NZ_JBNLYE010000007.1:0-56361 GCF_050172095.1 Bacillus sp. GMs2/2 | reverse complement strand
AATATTTAATTTATTTATTTGTATTAGAGGAAATAAAAGCATTTATGTTCCTTATTATGTGTACACTTATGTTAATAGTTGCATATATCATTTTAAATCGATTTTTACAATATCTTTCAGCCGTAAAGGAAAGTATTGCGATTGCTAGTGAATCACAAAAATTAGCAGTAATCGGAAAAATGGCAGCGACTGTTGGACATGAAATTAAAAATCCACTGGCTTCATTAAAAGGATTTACGCAATTACAACGAGAGAAGCATGAAGAGGATCCTATTTATAAACGTATGATTTTTGAAATAGAAAATATGAATAATATGATAAGTGAGTTGATGGAAGTTGCTACATGCAAACCTTCTATTTATAAGAAACATGATGTAGGAAAAATTGTATTACAAGTAATAACAAGTCTTCGCGGAAAAATGAATGAATTAAACGTGCAGTTTATTTCTAATGTGGAAGAAAAAACAATAGAAGTTGAATGTGATGAACGAAAAATAAGAGGAGTCTTTTTATATACGATAAAAAATGCTTTAGAGGCAATGGAACAAGGTGGCATATTACAT
This sequence comes from Bacillus sp. GMs2/2, assembly GCF_050172095.1. Taxonomy (NCBI): domain Bacteria; kingdom Bacillati; phylum Bacillota; class Bacilli; order Caryophanales; family Bacillaceae; genus Bacillus; species Bacillus sp. GMs2/2. The sequence continues at coordinate 55,798 of NZ_JBNLYE010000007.1, read as the reverse complement.
TTACAATTAGAGAATAAAGGGAAAGAATATGTAATAATCAGCGTAATCGATAATGGTCATGGTATTAAGCAAGAAAACTTAACCCGTGTTACAGAAGCCTTTTATACAACGAAACAAGATAAAATTGGTCTGGGACTTACGGTAGCGAATCGAATTGTCGCCGAGCACTTTGGTGAGCTGCATATTTCAAGTGAAAGAGATACTGGAACGAGAATAGACATCATTCTCCCAAGGAAGTGTGGAAATACTGAAATCCAAGTGGAAGAAAAGCTAGGAGTTACCATATGAATAAAGGCTATATATTTAAAAATGAAGAAATAAAGGCATTGAAAGTATTTTTAAGTTTATTTTTTATTATATTTTTTGTGTATGATCTTGCCTATGAATTTATCGTACCTTTAATCGCGGGAGAGCAAGAAGGCGTAGGAAAGTTTGAAGATGGTTTAGGTTTATGGCTTTACCTTTTGACGGTAGTATTGTTTTGCATTGGAATATACTTTATGAAATGGAAGAATGTTTTTGTGGTAAAGTATATTATTCTAATTGGCTATAATGTATTAGATTGTATCCATAACATTATGATTTATTATGGTAGCGATGCGGAATTTGACGGTGGAAATATAGTAGAAGTATTTTTTATTTTGTTCGCACCAATCTTTGTGAACAAAAGATATTTCTGGTTAGTTCCAGCGATACTTGTCGGGAAGTACGCTCTTACAGGAATCATTATTCAATCTTCTCTCGTTTTAATCCCAATGGCATTATATAGTGTATTTACTATTATATGTTGGATTATATTTTTGAGGGTTCAGTCTTACGTTCGTACGCTTGAGATGATGGACAAAGAAATAAAACAGACAGAAAAACTAGCAGCTGTTGGAAAAATGGCAACGGTTATTGGTTATAAGATTAGAAGACCTTTAGCAAACTTAAAAAAACTTGTGAATAAACAAGCCGACAAGCATCCAGAGGATAAAATTTATAGTGATATTATGAAACAAGAAGTAGATCGGATTCATATAATTGCTACAGAACTTAGTGGATTTGAGAAATCTAAATCACTAGAATCAGAAACTCATAACATACAAGAAATTATCTCTTATGTTATTCGAGTTATGGAAAAGCCTGCTTTAAAACAAGGAGTCCACATACAAGGTATTTACAGTAAAGACTTACCGTCCATTACATGTGATGAAAAACGATTAAAACAGGTCTTTTTTAATTTAATCAAAAATGCAATTGAAGCAATGTCAGTTGGGGGAACAATTACGATTAAAGTTACTGTAAAAGATGGAATCATCGTTCAAGTGAAAGATGAGGGATGTGGTATTCCAAAAGATAAAATTCCAAAGTTAAATGAAGCCTTTTATACAACGAAAGAAACAGGAACTGGTCTAGGTTTAGTAGTTACAGAAAAAATTATTAAAGACCACAATGGTAAAATGAGTTTTGAAAGTGAAGTTGGGGTTGGAACAACGGTTGAGGTTATGTTACCACTGCATTAAATAGAAAAAACATCACTTATTTGGAAGTAATGTTTTTGTGTTCTTCTTAGGTAGACGTTCTAAAAAAGAGGACGATAACGAAAAATAATATATTGATAGTGTAAAAAGAAAATAATGGATGTTTTACTATGAAAAATATATAATGGCTTTGTCTGTTATTTGTTGTAGTTCATTTATATTTCTATTTGTTGACCCGAATCTCGGGTCTTTTTTTTATGAAATGAATTGCTATATGTCAGTGATTAGAAAAATAGAATATATATTCATGCTGTAATACTGGTAGCGCCAGTAAACTCGGTGCTACCAGTAGGTTCGTTTTCCGGCACAACGAAAGCATTTACGTTGGTACAGGTGGTGCTTTCACATTTCTCTATTTTTCTGTGATCGATTGTATTGTGTATATAAATTTAAAAAATGATAGCGTTAGAGCCACCATTTCTCCTGGGGAAGCAAAATAACATCCACATCAAAATTTTCTTTAAACCAATCATACATCAATGTCTCTTTCACTAAATATTCAGAGGCAGAGTGTGACACACCAATTAGAGACATATTCGTTTCTTTTACATAATCCATAATGAGCGAGTATTTATGTCGGCCGTAATCATTGTCGATATGGCAATGGATTTCTCCTGTAATATATGCTTCAGCACCTTTTTCTTCTGCTTCCTTCATTAAAGATACAACATCGCCACATCCAGCGATAATTGCGATTTTTTTGATGGAATCATGTCGTTTACCTTCGAAGTCTGTGTAAGGAATCTGGAAGAGTTGTTTTAGATGTTTTTGGAGTGCTTCTGTTGATGTTTCATCTATTTCACAAATAAGGCCAATTGGTTCTTGTTCTGGACCTCCATATGCAAAGTCGTCCACTACAGTAGCGTTTAATGCTTTTGCAATTGAAATACTCGTTCCATGCGTTTGATGAAAATCCATTGGTACGTGACATGTATATATAGAAAGTTGTTTTTCTTTTATTCCTTGCAAATATTTTTCAGGAATTGGTATGAAACCGCGACCGGATCTTCCAAGCGGATCACCACATTCCATTACAAGGGGATGGTGCATAAAGAGTAAATCACCAGGTGTGGATTGTGAAATGAATGTTTCAAGAACGTCATCTGTAGGGAATACAGCTAAAAATACTTTGTTTACATTTTCAGATCCGTGCATCATAAGGCCGTTAAATAAATCTACAAAATTTGCTTCGAAAAATTGTTGCCAAGGAAATTTGATAGGATCATATACGGCTGGGATAAATCGACTAAAGGCACTATCTTTTCCGTATTTTTCAATTTGGAATAAGTGATCGAGTGATTGCTCTATTTTTTTTAAGGCTGGCATGTTTGATAATCCTCCTTAAGATGATTCTTGCTTTATGAGTTGTTTGTATTCTTCGTAGCAAAATAAGAAGCGGATAGGAAACAAATAAAACCTAGGATCCAGCTAATAGAAGGAGAATAGGGAAGTACATGCTGTAATAGCATTCCGCTACAAATGAAGAAACTACTAAATAGACCTAATAACATGGGATATCGTTGTAGTTTGAACACGGATAGTAAACATCCTTTCTCCTGCATGAACTACTCATAAAAGCTCGATTACTGAAACTTTATCACATACATTGTATATTAGTCTTAATTTTCTGTATATAACTTTTAAGAAAAATGGTGATACAATATATGAATGATAAGAGAAGAGAGGATGAAGATTAACATATGTACGTTACTGTAACAGAAGCAGCATATAAAAAGATTATGGATACGATTCCAAGTGAAGCGAAATATATAAAGTTATTTTACGATAATGAAGGTTGCGGTTGTGTTATGAGCGGAATTATCGATTTAGTAGCTGTAGCAGAGAAAGATGAGCGCGATGTGGATATTGAATCAAGCACAATGAACTTTATCGCTGATCGTACAAAGCTTGTATTTATGGATGATAAGTTAACTGTTGATTGGCATGAAGGTGGAGGAACTTTTCAGTTAAAGAGCCCAAGCCAGTTTTATAATCCAAATATGAAGTTACACGTTCGAATATAGTAAAGGAAAGGTGATTCCAAAATGTATTTTGGAATCACCTTTTTTATTTTATAAGTCGCTATTATTGTCGATTTTTGTTGATAAGTCGATATATTGAAAAAATCGCTGATATAAATGGAGTTGCGCCGATATATTCAGAAAATCGCTGATATAATTTCATTTACCAAAACGTTTCAATAGTAAAAAGATTTTTTCACATAATGAAATGTACATGTGATTGAATTTTCTGTATAATCTTCTTTGCGGAGGGGATACGCATGAGAAGATGGGGAATTGAGTTGTTAATTTTAAGTGTTGTTATTATTTGGGGGATTAACTATACAATTGCGAAGTATGGACTTTTAGAATTTACAGCAATTGAGTTTACTGCACTTCGCATGATGGTGGCGGCACCGCTTCTGTTACTCCTTACCTTTTTTATTGAAAAGTCGGTTTATATGGAGCGAAAGGATATACCTAGATTAATTATCGTTAGCATTGTAGGTATTGTACTGTATCAAACGTTATTTATGGAAACTGTCAAATATACATCTGCTACAAATGCCTCTTTACTCATTTCTATTTCACCTATTTTTACAACTGCATTTGCGATTTTCTTGAAACAAGAAAAGTTTTCTTCTCGAAAGTTAATCGGTTCTATGACTGCCTTTGTTGGTGCAGCATTAGTTTTAGTAGCAGGACATTCGCTTACTAGTTCTTTTTATGGCAATGGAATTGGACTTATTACATCAATATGCTGGGGGCTTTATCCTGTTTTAGCAGGACCATTAATTAAAAAATATTCAGCATTACGTGTTACAGCATGGTCTGCATTAGTGGGTGCGATTCCGCTATTATTGTTAAGTGGTCCACATGTGTTTGTCATGCCATTTCACATTACTCACGGAATGACACTATTTGCTTTACTATATTCTATTTTCTTTGTAACAGTATTTGGTCTAGTAATGTGGTATGTTGGTGTTCAAAAAATTGGGGCGTCACATACGATGGTATATATGTATATAACGCCGCTTGTAGCTGTTCTATTTGCAGCTGTCTGGGCAAATGAATATGTATCGTTTCAACAAATCATCGGTGGAATTATCATTTTTGTCGGTCTATGGTTTGTGAAATCGGAGAAAGTAAAAGTTCATTCTATTGCAGGGGAACCTATATCAAAATAGGAAAACAGATCACCTATGATCTGCTTTCCTATTTTTTTATTTTTGGTAAGAAGATGAGAAATAAGATAGCAGTAATAAGTGGAATTAAGTTTAAAAATGGAATACGGAAGAGTGTAATAAGAATAATACCTGGAAGAAGAACACCGAGGACAGCGTAAAAAATGCTATGGTTTTTCGTGTACCAATACAATGAAAGTCCAATAAGTGCAGGGATAATGAGGTGAATGAGAGCCATTAAAAAATAAATCATTAGACGCCCCCTTTATTTGTGTGCTTATTACATCATATCCGTATGTTCATAGATTGATATCATTTTTTTCATAAATGGACGAAAAAAGTTTGAAAAACCGTCACAAAATATGAGAATATGATGTTTGAAATCTTGTATAATATTATTTTCTAAAAACATTAAAAACAACATAAACATACTGTTTATGTTGTTTTTAATTTGAATGAAATGGATGTAAGGAATATAAATTTGAAAGAAATTTTTTGTTGGATAGATAAAAATTACTGAAGAGGAGAACAGCATGATTAGTATGTCATTAAGATCGTTTAAAATTCAATCGTATTATTTACTAGGTTTTCTTTTACTAGGCTGGATGTTAACGCCGTTTTCAGCTCATTTTCTAGGTGCTGGAATTGGGCTTATTGTAAGTATGTATTGCGTTTGGCTTTTAGGGAGACGAATTGAGAAGCTTGGAGATAGTATTGTAAAGAAGACGAAAGCACCGACACTCGGTATGTTTAACCGTTTTGCAGCTGCCATTTTGGGTGCTATTATTATGTACGAAATTGAGCACCACATGGTTATGTGGGCATTTGCAGTAGGAATTATGGGCGGTTATTTCTTAATTGTTGTTAATTTAGGATACTATAGCATGAAAGATGAGAAAGAACTAACAAAGAGCTAAAAAAGATAAAAGACTTTTTTTTAGATGGAATAGATGATCCAGCCACGGATAGAAGCGGTCAGGGCCTTTTTTAGCACCATACGATGTGAAACCCGAGAGATGTAGCGAGTAGGGATATAATGTATATTTATAATCAAGGTCACAGATGAAGAGATTAGCGTTTCACTTTATATAAGATATAGAAAGAAGCTTACGTTTTCACGTAAGCTTCTTTTTTATGTAAGTGTGTGTAATCGTTAAGCCGCATTGGGTTTTGTCGGTGAGTACGCGAAACTTTACGGTTACACGACACTTATTCATATGAGTAAAGGGTTATTTCAACAGAAAGTTTTAATTTAAGCGATTGGACCGCCTAAGTTAATAATGTCTTCAGATACGCTGTCGAACTTTTTGAAGTTAGCTTTGAATTCGTTTGCAAGTTCGATTGCTTTTGCTTTGTAAGCAGCTTTATCAGCCCAAGTTTGTTCAGGCATTAACACTTCGTCAGGTACACCTGGTACGTGAAGTGGAACTTCAAGACCAAAGATGTCATGTTTAGCTGTTTCAGTTTTCGCAAGTTCACCGTTTAATGCAGCTTGAATCATTGCACGAGTGTAACCTAAGTTCATACGTTTACCAACGCCGTATTCGCCACCAGTCCAGCCAGTGTTTACTAAGAATACTTTCGCATCGTGTTTCTCAATTTTTTCACCAAGCATTTCAGCATAGCGAGATGCATCAAGTGGTAAGAATGGTGAACCGAAGCAAGTTGAGAATGTTGCTTGCGGAGATGTAACACCGCGCTCTGTTCCTGCTAGTTTACTAGTATAACCACTTAAGAAATGATACATAGCTTGTTCTTTTGATAACTTACTGATTGGAGGCAAGACGCCAGATGCATCAGCAGTTAAGAAAATGATTGTATTTGGGTGTCCAGCAACACTTGGCAGTACGATATTGTCGATCGCATGCATAGGGTATGCAGCACGAGTATTTTCTGTTAAAGTAGTATCGTTATAGTCTGCGATACGCGTTTGGTCATTAATGATAACGTTTTCTAAAACAGATCCAAATGTGATTGCATCGAAAATTTGTGGTTCTTTCTCGTGAGAAAGGTTTACACATTTCGCGTAGCAACCGCCTTCAATATTGAATACACCGTTATCAGACCAACCGTGCTCATCATCACCAATTAATTTACGATTTGGATCAGCAGATAATGTTGTTTTACCTGTTCCAGATAAACCGAAGAATAATGCTACATCGCCTTCTTCACCTACGTTTGCAGAACAATGCATAGAAAGAATATCTTGTTCAGGTAATAAGAAGTTCATAATAGAGAAGATTGATTTTTTCATTTCTCCAGCGTATTCTGTACCACCAATTAATACGATGCGTTTTTCGAATGAAACCATAATGAATGCTTCAGAGTTTGTACCGTCAACAGCTGGATCAGCTTTGAAATTCGGTGCAGAAACAATTGTGAACTCTGATTCATGAGTCGTTAATTCTTCTTCAGTTGGACGAATGAATAATTGATGTACAAATAAATTGTGCCATGCATATTCGTTAATAACTTGAATTGGTAGGCGGTAATTGCGGTCAGCGCCTGCAAATCCTTTGAAGACGAATAACTCTTCTTTTTCTTTTAAGTATTCTAAAACTTTAGTATATAATTTATTAAAATGTTCTTCAGAAATCGGTTGGTTCACAGCTCCCCAAGCAATTTTGTCAGCAACCGATGCTTCTTTCACAATAAATTTATCTTTAGGAGAACGTCCTGTATATTTTCCTGTTGAAGCAGAAACGGCACCAGTAGAAGTTAATTTCCCTTCATTTCGCATTAATACTTTTTCCACTAATTGCGGAACACTTAGTTGAATCTGTGCATTGCTTCCGTTCAATAATTCGTGTAAACCAATTTGGACATTCACAGTACTCATATTTATATACCATCCTTTTCATTTAATGAAATATTTCTCGTAATCCCCAACAAGAGTATAACACAATTATATAAATAATGTATACTATTTATTTCTTTTTGTTTGTGTGAATGCATTATTTCCTTATTAATATTTCATTTCAGGCGTATTGAGAAAAACTTTCAGGAAAATGTGAATATTAATTGACAAATGAATATCATTTCTTTAGTATAGGTTGGGACGGATACTCTCTTATCCCGAGCTGGCGGAGGGACAGGCCCGATGAAGCCCAGCAACCTCACTTGTATTGATAAATGCAGGTGAATAGGTGCTAAAACCTGTGCGAGGCTACAGGTCTCGAACGATAAGAGCGAAGGGCAAAAAGCAGTATGCAAGTAGCAAATTAAACCTTTCCTCTATGTAAAGTAGGAAAGGTTTTTCTGTATGCTTGTGTGGGAGAATAAATGTATGTCGCAGTTTGTGGCAAATTAAGGATGAGTTCCGTACAATATATACAATTACTGTAGGGAGGTTTACCACATGACAAAAAAACGTCATCTGTTCACATCTGAGTCTGTAACTGAAGGACATCCAGATAAAATTTGTGACCAAATTTCTGATTCAATTTTAGATGCGATCTTATCAAAAGACGCAAATGCACGTGTAGCTTGTGAAACAACTGTAACAACTGGTTTAGTATTGGTAGCGGGGGAAATTACGACTTCTACTTACGTAGATATTCCGAAAATCGTTCGTGAAACAATTCAAGGCATTGGTTACACACGCGCAAAATACGGATTCGATGCAGAAACTTGTGCTGTTTTAACATCTATCGATGAGCAGTCTGCTGACATCGCTATGGGTGTTGACCAAGCGCTAGAAGCACGCGAAGGTCAAATGACTGACGCTGAGATTGAGGCGATTGGTGCAGGAGACCAAGGTTTAATGTTTGGTTTTGCATGTAATGAAACACAAGAATTAATGCCACTTCCAATCTCGCTTGCTCACAAATTAGCTCGCCGTTTAACTGAAGTACGTAAAGATGATACATTATCATACTTACGTCCGGATGGAAAAACGCAAGTTACAGTTGAGTATGATGAAAATGGTAAACCAGTACGTGTTGATACTATCGTAATTTCTACACAACATCACCCAGATGTTACATGGGAAGAAATCGATCGCGATTTAAAAGAGCACGTAATTAAAGCTGTAGTACCAGCAGAATTAATGGATGGAGAAACGAAATTCTTCATTAATCCAACTGGCCGCTTCGTAATTGGTGGACCACAAGGTGATGCTGGTTTAACAGGACGTAAAATCATCGTTGATACTTACGGTGGATACGCTCGCCACGGTGGCGGTGCATTCTCTGGTAAAGATGCAACGAAAGTTGACCGTTCTGCAGCATATGCAGCTCGTTATGTTGCGAAAAACATCGTAGCAGCTGGTCTTGCTGAAAAAGCAGAAGTACAACTTGCATACGCAATCGGTGTAGCACAACCAGTATCAATTTCAGTTGATACATTCGGCACTGGTAAAGTATCTGAAGACGTACTAGTAGAACTAGTTCGTAACAACTTCGATCTTCGCCCAGCTGGTATTATTAAAATGTTAGACTTACGTCGCCCAATTTACAAACAAACAGCAGCTTACGGCCACTTCGGACGTACTGATGTAGATCTATCATGGGAACGTACAGACAAAGCTGCAGCTTTAAAAGAGCAAGCTGGTCTATAATATATGAAAAAAAGCTTTGCGCGGTGAGCGCAAAGCTTTTTTTATTTATAATTACGTTGGAATAAAGCGAAGAGTTCAATGTCATGCCAAGTGCCGTTGCGGAATATAGCTTCTTTACAAGTTCCTTCATGTTGAAAACCAAGTGATTTATATAATTTAACTGCTCTATCGTTAAAAGAAAATACTCGTAAAGAAAGGCGATGTAAATTTAATTCTAAAAATGCATAATCCAATAATAGGGTTAAAGCTTCCTGCCCATAACCTTGTCCCCAGTAATCCTTTTTACCAATATCAATAATGCATTCAGCGTTTCGATTATACGAATCAATATGAATTAAAGAAGTAATGCCAATTGGAAGATGCGTAGCTTTTTCTTCAATGATATAGCTCTTAGAGTTCGAAGAATGAATAAATTGCTGGCAAAGTTTTTCTGTGTCTTGAAAGGAATATTTATCAAGAGTAAGTGTAGTTGAACTCATAACGTCTATATCATTATGCCATTTATAATATGTTAGAATATCATCTTCGGAAAACTTTCGTAACTGGATACGGTTGGACTCAAACAATGTAAACACCCCTTTTGTATTTACTGGTTTTTATTCATTATCTCAACACACGAACTACAATAAATTTGTCCTTCTAATTCAATATACTTTTTCATATTCGTCATGCCATTCGCCGGAAAGGGCATATGAATCCACGCTTTTTCATACGTTTGTATTTCTGTTTTACATGATTTACAAAAGATTGATTTCTTTCTGAACATATGTAATCAACCTTTCATTTGACGTGCTTTACTTGCGCAAAAGGCACTACTTAGTAAAAATAGTGTCGCAAATATAATGCTTACTAATGTAGCGTATGGAATTGCGCCTTTTAAGGAAAAGCCGACAGTGATTGAAGCGATGAATAAGAGGATAAATGTTGTTGTTAATTTTTTATAAAGTTCCATACTATGTAGACCTCCAATTTATTTTTTAGTACAAGTTTTAAAATTGAATTCTATTATGTAGAAAATATAAAGAGTAGCTAAAGATGTGTAGTCTAGGAGTATAAGAAAGTGCACTTTCCTTTTTGTGGGTTAGTATACTTATATTGTATCATGGCGCATGATTGGCTTCATACATAATTGTGTAAAGGTATGTATGATAAAATGAAGAAAAGTCTTTAAGAAAGGAAAGATAAAAAATGAGTGTAACTGAACATAAAAAACAAGCTCCAAAAGAAGTGCGTTGCAAGATCGTGACGATTTCCGATACACGTACGGAAGAAACAGATAAGAGCGGACAACTATTACATGAATTGTTAAAAGAAGCGGGACATAAAGTAACTTCTTATGAAATTGTAAAAGATGATAAAGAAAGTATCCAGCAAGCAGTGTTAGCTGGTTATCATAAGGAAGATGTAGATGTTATATTAACAAATGGCGGTACTGGTATTACGAAACGCGATGTCACAATTGAAGCAGTATCAGCGTTATTAGATAAAGAAATTGTTGGATTTGGTGAGCTGTTCCGTATGATTAGTTATTTAGAAGATATCGGAAGCAGCGCAATGTTAAGTAGAGCGATTGGTGGTACAATTGGGCGCAAAGTAGTCTTCTCGATGCCAGGGTCTAGCGGAGCGGTTCGCCTTGCGATGAATAAATTAATTTTACCGGAATTAGGTCATATTACATTTGAGCTGCATCGCCAATGAGTAAGTATGCTGGAATTGTATTAGCAGGTGGTATGTCGAGTAGATTCGGTGAGCCGAAAGCGTTAGCAATTTGGAAGGGAACTACTTTTGTTGAGCATATTGTGAAAGTGATGGGAAATACTTTGCAAGACATTGTAGTAATTAGCCATACTGATATAAAAGAGCGAGTAGAGCAATTCGTACAAGTACCTGTTATAGAAGACATTCCGCACTATAAAGGAAATGGACCGCTTGCCGGCATTGTATCAGGTATGGAATACATAGAAGCAGATTGGTATGCTATTATGCCTTGCGATGCGCCAAATGTTTCGCATGAATGGTTTACCATTTTACTGGAGCAAACGAACAATGAATATGATGCGGTTGTACCTATTATTAATGGAAGAAAACAACCGCTACTTGCGGCGTATCATAACCGCGTGAAAGAAAAGATTTATGCTTTACTTCAGGAAGAAAAAAGAAGTATGGGGCAGCTTTTATCACAATGTAATGTGAAGTATGTTTCTGGAGAAGATGTACAAGCGAATGCGGATTGGTTTATAAATGTAAATACGAAAGAAGAATATGGGCAGGCTCAAAAAGACCTTTCAAATGAATGAAAGGTTTTTTTGATATACAGAATTGGGGAACAATTGCTGTATAAAGGTATGTGAGTAAGTTGATTTTAAGGGGAATTCTTAAAATCATTATACAGTTAAAATACTGTATAACCATATATTAATTTTTATGGGTTTTTATTACAAGTCTGTTTAGTTATGTTTATTTTTGATATAATTAATATAGAAATAAAACAATGCTTAACCTTATGTATCATTTATTAAACTAAAATTTATGACCATGTAATAAACTCCCTTCGTTTTTTTGAAGGGAGTTTTTCTATTTAAGCAAGCAACTCTGATGCGTTATGCTGAAGGACTTCTTCATATTGGTTAAGCAAGCCACGAAAGATCTCATCCCAGCTCTTTGATTTCGCAAAAGATGAAGCTGCTATTCCCATCTGCTCAAGTTTTTCTTCATTTTGTAATAAAAAATAAATGGATGATAGAAATGCATCTTCATTTTTAGGCGGACAAAGAACTCCCGTTTTTCCATCTGTAATAATATTTTTAACCCCGCCACTATTTGCACCAATAACAGGTGTACCGCATGCGAGTGATTCAAGTACGACATTTCCGAATGTTTCAGTAGCTGATGGAAATACCATTATGTTAGAACAAGCATATGCTTCAGCTAAATCTGCACTTTGTAAATAGCCAGTAAAAGTGATATTTGTTTTCGGAACAGCTTCACGTAAACTTGTTGCTAGAGGACCGTCTCCTGCTATAAGCCAATGAATGTCGCTTCGAGTATGTGCTGATTTAACGATAAGATTTTGCAACGTATCAATATCTTTCTCAGGAGCAATCCGTCCAACATAGGAAAGGACGTACTTCGCTGTAATATTATATTTTTTTCGGAATAGGTCTGTATTGTAAGATGGATGAAAGAGATTGCAATCTACACCACGTCCCCAAATAGAGAGGGCTTGAAAGCCTTTATGTTTTAATTGATGTAATGTTTCAGGAGAGGGTACAAAATTTTTTTGCATATGACTATGAAACCATTTTAAATAGTTCCACAGCATATTGGAGAGGAATTCGATTTTGTAATAACGTAAATAGGCATCGAAATCAGTATGATAAGAACCGACAACTGGGATGTTTAACTTTTTTGCATAATACAATCCACAAAGTCCCATGTTGAAAGGTGTGGCAATGTGAATAATGTCAGGTTTAAAGGAAAGTAGTTCCCGTTTAATGCGCGGAGTAGGAAAAGAAAAACGACATTCTGGATATAATATTGTTAACGGGATACTTCTCATCTTATTCACATTCGCTACAAAATTATCTTCAGCTGTATGCTGAGGGGCGAAAACAGAATAGGCGATCTGTTCTTTCTGAAAATATCGTGTTAATCGCTCTAACGTTTTCGCAACCCCGTTAACTTGTGGCGTAAAAGTATCGGTAAAAATGGCGACTCTCATCATATCACTCCTTTATGTGAAAAGTGGGATGAATTGATAAAAAGAGATGATGCCAGAGCAAGTGCCAAGGCACATACCGACGAATACATCTGACGGATAGTGAAGTCCTAAATAAATACGTGAAATACCAACGCATAATGCTAACGGTAATAGGAAAGCAAGTAAGCTTGGATTATAGCAAATAAATGGAATGAAGACAGAGAAAACGGCTGTTGTATGACCAGACGGGAAAGAGTGGTCTTTTAATGGATGGACTGGATATTTTGCATCCTGAATTGTTAAATAAGGACGTTTTCGTGGATACCATCTTTTTAATATTTGTACAGGAATATGGCTAATTGCTAAAGAAATAGCAGTTGCAATTGCAGCTTGATGCAAAGTTCCCTTTGCGAAAATCAAAAAGAAAAGTGTGAGTGCGATGGAGAAAGTCGCGCCACCGATATGAGTAATATTGCTGAAAAAGATATTTAATGTTTTTTGATCAAAGTAGCGATTAATTCCTTTGAAAATGTAACATTCTATTTTATATAATCCACTGACCTTCATGAAAATTCTCCTCCCTCGTTTACATATATATGGAGATATTAGCTTTTATTTTAATAAGATTTTGTTGAGGGAGTAATAATGTTTTGTAAAGAAAAAGTTAGATTTTATATAAAAAAAGCTGCCAATCGTATGGCAGCGGAAATTTACTTCTGTAATGATTTATAATATTGACCTTTTTCAACGTATTGCGTGCGAATACGCTCCATATCTTTACGGTCTTCTGCTGTTAATTCACGAATGACTTTCGCGGGACGACCGAAAGCTAACGTGTTTGGTGGAATTTTCTTTCCTTGTGAAACGAGGCTTCCAGCGCCGATAAAAGCTCCTTCGCCAATTTCAGCACCATCTAATATAATGGATCCCATTCCAATTAAAGCATCTTTTTTAATATGACAACTATGTAAAATAACTTGATGCCCAACTGTAACATCATCTTCTAAGATAAGAGGATACTGAGGGCTTTGGTGGAGTGTACATTGGTCTTGTACATTTACTCGGTCTCCAATGATCGTTGGTGACACATCACCACGGATGACCGTATTAAACCAAATACTTGATTCCTCGCCAACGTAAACGTCGCCTGTAATCGTAACATAGTCAGCGATAAAAGCACTACTCGCAATTTTCGGTTTTTTTTCTTTGTAAGGATATATCATGTAAAGTCTTCCTTTCCTAGAGACTAGTTTTAGTGTATCAAATTATGAGAAAGAGTGAAATGGAGGAGAGCCGTATGTGGAATTATGAAGCGGAGGAAGCAAAGGCTGTCATTGTTATTGTGCACGGCGCAATGGAATATCACGGACGTTACGAAGCCGTTGCGGAAATGTGGAATCATATCGGCTACCACGTCGTGATGGGGGATCTTCCGTCACATGGAACGACTTCAAGAAATAGAGGACATATTGATTCATTTGATGAATACATAGAGGAAGTTAAACTATGGGTGAAAGAAGCAAGAAAGTATAGGTTACCTATTTTTCTATTCGGTCATAGTATGGGTGGTCTTATTGTCATTCGTATGATGCAAGAAACGAAGAGAGAAGATGTAGAGGGCATTATTTTGAGTTCGCCTTGTTTAGGGGTAGTGACTGGACCCTCTGCTCCGCTTCAACTTGCTTCAAAAATATTAAATGTTGTGGCTCCAAAATTGCAATTTGCAACGAATCTTACGGTGGAAATGTCAACACGTAACCACGAAGTGAGAGATGCAATGGAGAATGATTCTTTGTTCTTGCGCAAAGTATCAGTACGTTGGTATAGTGAATTGATTAAGTCTATCGAAATTGCTCATAAAAAAATAGATGATTTTCCAGATGTTCCGCTCTTGCTAATGCAAGCTTGTGAGGATAAACTTGTAGATAAAACACGTGTCCGCACTTGGTTTGATAATGTTAAAATAAGTGATAAGGCTTTTAAAGAATGGCCGAATTGTTATCACGAGTTATTAAATGAGTATGAGCGAGATGAAATTTTGAGTTATATTCAGTCATTTACTGAAATGCATGTCAATAATATAGTAAAAACAAACAAATAAATCATTATTTGTACATTTAATAGAGGAGATGAAGGAAGAAGTGAACGTACCGAGTAATCCCATAACGCTCATGGCGAAAGTATACCGTGATGTGTTTCCGGTTGTACACCATGAGCTAGCGATGTGGAAAGAGCGTGCCTACCATATTCCGAATGATGAGCTTCATAGTCAGGCAATCGCAAGTATTGAGCATAAAACGTTTCATTGTGAGGGCGGTGGCATTTTAGCTCTGCTAGCAAATGAGCACCGAGAAGAATGTATTCGTTTTATCGTAGCGTATCAAACGATCAGCGACTACTTAGATAATTTATGTGATCGCAGTACATCACTTGATCCGAATGATTTTGCCGCACTCCATGAATCGATGTTAATGGCATTATCACCTGAAGTAGAAGGTGGCGGTAATTATTATCGCTATCGTGATGATCAAGATGATGGTGGTTATTTAGATGAACTTGTTGAAACATGCCAAGATGTTTTAAAGAAAACGAAGCACTATGACAAAATTGCTCCTGTTCTTCATGAACTTGCTTGTTATTATTGTGATTTGCAAATTCATAAACACGTGAAATTAGAAGAAAGAGAGCCGCGCCTGAAAAATTGGTTTGAAGCACATAAAGAAAACTTACCTGAGATGAGTTGGTTTGAATTTTCAGCATGTGCCGGTTCTACACTTGGAATTTTCTGTCTTGTAGCATATGCATTTCATGATGAATTACATGATGAAGATATTGCGAAAATTAGACAAGGGTACTTCCCTTACGTACAAGGACTTCATATCTTACTTGATTATTTCATTGATCAAGAAGAAGACCGCGCCGGCGGGGATTTGAATTTCTGTAGTTATTATGAAAACGAGCAAGCAATATTAGATCGTATGAAACACTTTGTAGAAGAAGCAGAGAAGAGCATTGGTGATTTGCCTCATGCGAAGTTTCATCGCCTTATAAGCCGAGGATTACTTGGTATTTATTTATCAGATCAAAAAGTATCAGCACAAAAGAATATGCACAAAATGGCACGGCGCATTGTAAAGTACGGAGGCCTCACTTCACGATTCTTCTATTGGAACGGGAAGATGTACCGAAAAAAAACAGCGCAGTGATGAAGAAAACCACTCATGTAGAGTGGTTTTTTTTTCATTATGATTGTATTTTTGAAAATACATATATGAGAAGTTCAATCGCAAAAATCACTAATACAGATAGTCCGAATAAAGGCATGATAGCGCCTAGTATAACCATCATGATAAAGAAAACGATTATGCTCTTCTTATCTCTTTGTTTTGGAGGTGCTGCTAATTTTCCTTTCGGCTTTCTTGCTAACCACATTTTTACTCCGTAATAAATAAGAAGTAGTAGAGATAATGTCGTTAGTAAGCATAATATTTTATTTGGCCATCCAAATAAATGTCCTTCATGAAGCGGGATGCCGTAAGTGAACCATTGTGCAAGTAATCCATAATCACGATAGTCCGTTTTGGAAATAAGCTTTCCGCTATATTGATCAAAGTAAGCTGTTATTTCTTCATTTGGTGCAACATGCATACCTGTAATACCAGAACCGCTCGATTTCGAAACAGTGAATACACCTTTCGGATCAGCTGGTAGTGAGATAACGTATGGCTTCTTTATTTCAATTCCTTTTTGTAATTCATCGACAGAAATAGCTTTCGGTTCATTTGAATTCGATTCAGGAGGAGCTTCTTTTCTTGTTGCCCATGGCAATTCTTTTACCTTTGATTCAGGCGGCGCCATATACAATTTCGGATATCCGAGCGATTCATTCGACGACGCAATTTTATAAATTTGGTTACCCATAAATCCTGACCATGGCAATCCAGATGCGACTAGCAGAACGAGTGGAATTGTAAATATAATACCGATAATAGAATGACGTCGTTTTGCTTTTTCTCGCTTATTGGATGCTGGTGTGTTTTTGAACTGTCGTATACTCATATACAAACCAGTTACAATTAAAAAGATTGTCCAGCACGCCGCAAGTTCTACAGTATAGTTGATGACAGTGCCACCAACTAAAAGAGAACTATGTAATTCCCGCATTATATTGGCAAACGTTTCACTTGCGTTTTGATCTCCGACAATTTGATTATTGCTATCTAAATACACATACTTTTGTTGCCCTGTATATTCATTTGTAATCGTAAGTCTCGTATTATAATCCCCATTAAACTCACTAATTTTCGCCACACTATAATGTGGATATTTTTTCTCGGTTAAGGAAATAGAATCAGACATCGAAATAGACTCTGTTTGGGCGCTCTTCCCAAAATATAAATCTTTATAGATGAAATCTTCAACCTCTTCCCGAAATAAATACCCAATTCCGCTCAGTGACAACGTAATAAGAAGCGGCGTAATAAAAAGTCCAGCATAAAAATGCCAACGCCAAAAAATGTAATGAAGCGAACGATTTACTTTCATACTTTCAGTTCCCCTAACCTTCCCTATATGAATAACTACGTATTTAATATAGCGAGATTAAGTGTGATTACTTTGAAAGAATTGTGAAGAAAGTTAAAAGTTTGTGGGATTTTTATTAAACAGAAAACACATTTTAGAAGGAGTGTTTTTTATGTTTATGAAGATCTCTTTATATTTGATAAGTACATCCTAACAACCGCTTTCGCAAGACATTGAGAAGAATCAACAAAATCCTCACTAGCCACAACATTCAAATCAGTACATGCGATAATTGCGTTATCTACTTCATCCTTCAATTGCACAACGAGTGCGCTCCATAATTTGTGAGCTTCTTCAACTTTTCCGCTTTTAATATACGTAATAATTTGATTAATCATCGTTTGCCATTTTTCATAATGAATGTATTCTATATTCCGCTTTGCAATCCCGTCTTGATAAATACCAGCTTGAACTGTCGCTTCCGTTGCAAGAAGAGCGACTCTTTTTGCAGTTTCAGGAATTGCTTTTAACGTTTCGTCAACTATATTTAAAATCGGGATAGAAAGAGAACGCTGTAATTCTTTAAAATAAAGATGTGCCGTATTGCACGGCATAGCGATAAAGCTTGCGCCAGTACTTTCAAGTTTTTGTGCTCCTTCAATAATCGCTTTTTTCATCGCTTCGTGATCAATAGGGCGATCTATGTAAAACGGTGTTGGGCACGAATAGATCATCATATGAGGAAAGTCCATATCATGCTTTGCTCCGTATATTGTTTGGCATTCTGCTACAACTGTATCGACGAATGGTCCGGTTGATTTTGGCCCCATTCCTGCTAGTATTCCGATCATTGTCTCGTCTCCTTTAATATGTAATTAAAAACGTTTTTTGCGAACGATAAAAAGAAATAAGGTAAATAATAAAAATGAATATACGATAGCCCAAGCTGTGAGCCATAGTGTGTGAGTCAGTATATTATATTTGTATTGGCCAAGCATTAGAAAGCTTTCGACAGGTGGTAAAAACCATAATAACTCTTTTTTAAACCGGATAGATGCGATCGTTATAAGCAATATAAAGGTAAGGCTAAGCCAAGCAGTGCCTGCTTTTTGAATCATATTTCTAGTAAATAATGTTGCGATTGAAATTCCTAGTATAGAGAAAGACATGTGAGAGAGAAATCCGACTAGAAATAAAGAAACTGTCATTTTTTCATTAAACATTTGCAAAATAATTGGATAGATTACGGATATAAAAGATAATACAGTACAAATGAGAAGAGCTGTAATATATTTACCAACGTATAATGCGGAAATATTATTTGTGTGAGAAATAGTAATTTGTTCTTGTACAGGGTCTTCAGTATGAAAAATTGTGACCGTAATCCAGGCAGATAATAAATAAAGCGCGAGAGCTGTTTCTAAATATGTCGGTACAATAGGAGTCGGTTTATATGTATATACAAAAAGCAAGCTCACAAAGTACATCGCAATAGGAGGGACATACTTATACGATTTTGTATAGTCGAGAAAATGGTAACGAATAAGCGCAAACATAATAAACCTTCTTTCGATTTAAAAGTTAGGTTGTAGCAGTGTGATAGATGCTTTTTTATGTAATAAAAACTGAAGTATTTCGTTTGTATATTCTTTTTCGATTTGTAATTGAATAAGATTTGGATTTGCATTGTGTGCAACGTGTATAAAACCGGATTGCTTTTTTAGTTCTATTGCTGAAAATGTGTCGTGAACGATTGCCTCAATATAGACCTGTTCCGCTACTTTTTGTGCAGAGGTATTTTCTACAATTGTATGATTTGCTAACGTCACAATTCTATCGGCGAAGTTTTCTAATAGTTGTTTTTCGTGACATGTGAAGAGTATAGATATACCTTGTTGTTTTAATGAGAGTAAAATATGTTCTAATTCTTGCTGAGAGTTAGGATCGAGCCCAGAAAGCGGTTCATCTAAAATTAATAAATGGACGTCTGTAAGTAATGCTTGCATAATACTAGTTTTTTGTTTCATACCTTTTGAAAAGTTTCGTACAACAGAATGTCTTGCATGCTGTAAATGAAAAGATTCAAGAAGCATCGGGATTTTATCTTTTAAATATTTGGTTGATAAACCGTGAATGTGGCCGAGATGATATAAATAATCCTCTAATGTAAAACGAATCCCTTCAGGAAAATGTTCAGGTACATAGCCAATTTGTATATGTTCTTTTCTTTGAAGTGCCCCTGCCGTAGGTGAAACAAATCCTGCAATTATTTTGAGTAGAGTACTTTTTCCCGTCCCGTTTCCGCCAACAATGGCGAGTGCTTCTCCTTCTGGAATGGATAAATCAATATTGTCTAGTATAAGTGATTTGCCGTACTTCTTTTGAATTCCCCGTAGTTCTACTAGCAAAGTTCTATCCTTCTTTCTTTAAATAGTGTATATATCCATTATATAGGAGAATAAAAAAAGACGTGCAGTGAATGCACGTCTTTTTTTGTTATGTTTTGTTGAATCGTCGATATATCCGAGAAATCGTTGATATATTGTAAGTTATGATAGATATATCGAAAAAATCGTTTATATATCCCGAGTTACGATAGATATAATTGAAAAATCGTTGATATATTACCCCGCATTAACGGGCAGTAAAACTCCCACCTTAAAATTGGGCTGGAGCAAAGAAGTTAGTTGGGAGATAAACTGCCCATAAATGCCCGATTGGTTCAACTAATAATCAGTGGGGATTCCCCCCACTGATTAAAGTTTCACTTTATCGTTTCTCAATCGCCACAATAAATGGCGGGTTATTTTGCTGGTTAATGAAGCCATATCGCAGTACGTGAGCTTGTTTTTGGTCTAGTTCTTCTGCAAATTTGAGAACAGCGTCGCGTTCTACTTGTCCTTCTGGGTGTCCGTGGTAAATGACGAGGACGATGATACCTTCAGGTGCCATTACTTCTAGTAATTGTTCAATTGCCGAAATTGTTGAGTTCGGTTTTGTAACGATATGCTTGTCACCGCCAGGAAGGTAACCTAAGTTGAAGATAGCGCCTGTTACTTTTCCTTTTGCGTCTTCTGGTAGTACGGATAGAAGTGTATCGTGACTATCGTGAACTAAAACAGTACGTTCAAAAAGTTCTTTTTCTTTTAGACGAGTTGTTGAGCTTTCAATCGCTTCTTTTTGAATATCAAATCCAAATACTTTTCCGCTATCCCCAACAATTTCAGCTAGGAAGCAAGTGTCATGACCATTTCCAAGTGTTGCATCTACAGCGTAGTCGCCTTCTTTAACAGCCGTTTGCAGCAGTGTGCGAGCAAACGGTAATACACGTTCTAATTTCATTGTTGTTTCTCCTCATTTGCATATTTTCCTTGCCAGCTTCCGCGGCGTACAAATTCTGCATCGATGGAATTTAATACTTCCCATTTATTTAAGCTCCACATTGGACCAATCATTAAATCAGGTGGGCCGTCACCTGTGATACGGTGCACAATTACGTCTTCTGGAATAATTTCAAGTTGGTCAACAACAAGACTTACGTAATCCTCAAGAGAAAGGAATTCGAGTTGTCCTTTTTCATATTGCTTCACCATTGGCGTTCCTTTTAATAAGTGAAGTAAGTGGATTTTAATTCCTTGTACGTCAAGTTTCGCTACTTCACGAGCTGTTTCCATCATCATGTCGTAATCTTCAAGTGGAAGACCGTTAATAATATGAGAGCAAACTTTAATGCCGTGCTTACGTAATTTATTTACGCCTTCCACGTAAGACGGATAATCGTGAGCGCGATTAATAAGGTTTGCAGTTCGTTCGTGAACAGTTTGTAAACCGAGTTCAACCCAAAGGTATGTGCGTTTATTTAAGTCCGCTAAATATTCAACAACATCATCTGGTAAACAATCTGGACGAGTTGCGATAGAAAGACCGACAACGTCTTTTTCTGCTAGAAGCGGTTCGAATTTTTCTTTTAACACTTCAAGTGGTGCATGTGTATTTGTGTACGCTTGGAAATAAGCGATACATTTGCCATCTTTCCACTTTGAACGCATTTTTTCTTTCATTTCATGATATTGTGTTATAACATCATCGCGGCGATCACCAGCGAAGTCGCCAGATCCGGCAGCGCTACAAAATGTACAGCCACCGTAAGCAACTGTACCGTCACGGTTTGGACAATCGAAGCCAGCATCTAATGAAACTTTAAAGATTTTTTCACCAAATTCATTTCGTAAATGGTAATTCCATGTATGATAACGTTTATTGTCGTTTGTATATGGAAAAGGGTTTTGAACCTTCATTATTTTCCCTCCTAAGCCGAGTCAAAATGAAACAAAATCCATTATAACATACTCATAAGGTAGAGATGGAAGGGACACACTAAAGGGGAATTGAAGCAAGGAGGGACAATTATGGCAGAGCGTCAATCACTTGAATCGTATATTACACAAGCGGAACAAGCGGTGGAATATGCAAAAGAACAATTAGAACAAGGCATGAGACAAGAGCATTACAATACGATGGAGTATTCAGATGCACAGTTACAATTAGAACAAGCGTATAACGATTTACAAACGATGCAACAACATGCGAATGATGAGCAACGTGAGCAATTAAATAGAGCACGTATGGCAATTCGCCAATTGCAACATCAAATGATTATTACACCGCACTAATAAGGAGTGAATGTAATGGCGAAACGTTCAGATCAAAATAACCCAGAGCAAAAAACACAAAATGGACATAACGCTGAGTTTTCGAATGAACTTGATCCCATTGTTCAAGTAAAACAGCGTAATAGTAAAAAAGGACAACCTCAAAAATCAAAACAATCAGAGTAAACCAGGTCGCAATATGACCTGGTTTTATTTTGTTATATGACAATAATGTAAGATTTCTGTAAGGTTTGCCGATAGTTGTAATTGTCCTTTTCCAGTAGAGTAAGGGAGGATTAAATTTTGGACAAGGAGCTGCTTTATGGGGAACAATATTACAAACAAACGAATTGATGAGTTAGATTACATTCGTGGCTTCGCATTACTGGGGATTATTTTAGTAAATATTTTAGCACTACTTAATATTAAAACTCCAGATCCTAATACAGTAGATGCTAGCTATCAAAGATTTTTATACTTATTTGTAGAAGGTCGTTTCTTCTCAATCTTCTCATTCTTATTTGGAGTGGGATTCTATATCTTTATTTCAAGAGCGATTGCGAAAGGGAAGAATGGCTATGTTTTATTTTTACGTCGCTTAGTAGCATTATTTATTTTTGGTTTAATTCATCAAATGTTTCAGCCTGGAGAAGCACTAGCGTTATACGCAATTTGTGGGTTAATCGTTTTGCCATTTTATAAAGCGAAAAAAGAAGTGAACCTAGCATTAGGACTTATTTTGACAATTGCCTTCAGTGTAATGGGAGTTAAAGAACTATTACCACTTGGCTTAATTTTATTAGGACTTGCTGCAGGACAATATCGTGTATTTGAAAATCTCACGCAAAATATAAAGAAAGTCGCTATTTTTGCAGGTATTATGTTTGTTTTAAGTGTCATAGCAGTATGGTATCAATATGGGCACGCTCCTGCTGAACCATTTATAAATGGGATAATGGAAACTGAAGATGGAACAATGGATGCTGCAAGTCAGTTTCTAAAAATTGGTATTACTGTTGGACCAATTATTTCAGCTTTCTATGTAGGAGCATTAATTTTATTACTTCAGTTAAAACCAGTTCAAACATTATTAGCACCATTGAAATACTACGGTCGTATGGCTTTAACAAATTATATCGGACAAACGGCAATGATTTTAATTGCTGGTAGTGTATTTAACTTTGCAGGAAATTTAACATACATGCAGACGTTATATGTATGTATCGCAATTTATGCAATTCAAATTGTGTTTAGTGTAATTTGGATGAAAATCTTTAAAATGGGTCCATTAGAATGGATTTGGCGTGTTATTACGTACTGGACGGTAACACCTTTAAAGAAATAAAGTGAAACTTTAATCAGTGGGCTGTTCCTTTCGCGGAACAGCCTATTTTTATTGTCATCTTTTGTCGATAAGTCGATATATTTTGGTAATCGCTGATAAAAGTGTAAGAATCGCCGATATATTTTGGTAATCGCTGATAAAAGTGTAAGAATCGCCGATATATTTGAAAAATCGCTGATAAAAGTGTAAGAACCGCTGATATATTTTAACAATCGCCGATATAATTTCATTTACCGATTCACTATGTCGAAATGCGAACTAGTATGAAAAGCCAAACTTACACGCCCACCTTCTTTATATTACAAAAGTGTAAGGTAAATGTAATGTTAACAAATAGCAGTTCACCTCCAAAAGGCGCAAAATAGGTAATGGAAAAACAAGCGTAGGAGGATATATATGACGAAACCAGTTGTAGACGTGAAAAACGTTCAAAAAGTGTACGGTAAAAAAGGTGAGAACCAATCACACGCGTTAAAAGGTGTTTCATTCTCAATTCAAGAGGGTGAGTTTGTTGGGATTATGGGACCATCTGGTTCTGGTAAAACGACATTATTAAATGTAATTTCAACGCTTGATAAAGCAACGGGCGGCGTTGTTGAAATTGCGGGTACGGATATTACGAAAATGAAACAAGGTGAGCTTTCTGATTTCCGTTCACAAAAGTTAGGATTCATCTTCCAAGATTTTAACTTATTAGAGAACTTATCTATTTATGAAAACATTGCACTTCCACTTTCTCTTCAAGGTGTCGCATCACGTAATATTGGACCGAAAGTAGAAAAAGTAGCGGATATGTTAGGGATTACAGAAATACTTCAAAAGTATCCATCTGAAGTATCTGGTGGACAGAAACAACGTTCAGCAGCAGCGCGTGCTTTAGTGCATGAGCCGGCAATTATTTTAGGGGACGAGCCAACAGGAGCGCTTGATTCTAAAAATGCAACGAGTTTACTTGATGCGATGACAAACTTAAATAAAGATCAAGGCGTATCGATTATGATGGTTACGCATGATCCATATAGTGCAAGTTACTGTCAGCGTATTTTATTCATTCAAGATGGTGAGCTATATAAAGAAATTCATCGCGGTGGTACGCGTGAAGAGTTCTACAAAGAAATTTTAGATGTACTTGCAGATTTAGGTACACAAAAAGCGTAAGAAAGGAGGTTCCAGTATGTTATTTAAACTTTCCATGTCGGGGCTGAAAAGTAAGCTGAAAGATTATATCGTCTTACTTGTCGGTCTTGTCATGTCGATTTCAATTTTTTACATGTTCCAAACGTTAGCACTGAATAAAGCATTTTTAGAATCTAATTCAGTGATTAAATCTATTGGATTCGTATTCCAAGCAGGATCATTTTTATTAGCAATTATAACGTTCTTCTACATTTTATATGCAAACTCTTTCTTATTATCTCTTCGTCAAAAAGAGTTCGGTATGTATATGATGTTAGGGGCGAAAAAACATAAAGTTACATTACTTATGTTTATTGAAACAATCGTATTAGGTGCTGCGTCTCTTGCAATCGGGATTGCAGTTGGAGTAGGACTTGCAGAAGGTATTGGACAGTTATTAATGAAACAGCTTGAATTTGCTGGTGAAGGGTATAAAGCATTTTATCTACCATCTATGACTGTTACGTGCATCTTCTTCTTTGCACTATTTGTATTATCAGCAATTATGAACAGTATTAAATTGTCACGTATTTCTGTATTGCAACTAGTACATGCAGATGCACAAACAGAGCGTGTTGCAGTAAAAGGTAAAAAGACAGTTGTAGTGGCATTCCTTGCTGTTATTTTATTAGGTATAGGTTATGCATCTATGATCTATATGGAAAAACTAAAAGAGATGGGAATCCTTATTGCATTAATTACAACGACAGCTGGTACTTACATGCTATTTGGCTCACTTCTTCCAGTCATTATTAAAAAGTTAAAAAGTAATAAAAAGCGTAGTGAAAAAGGACTTAACGCTTTTACATTTGCACAATTAAACTTCCGAATTAATAGTTTAACGAAAGTGCTTGCAACAGTGGCAATGTTAGTTGCGCTTGGAGCTGGTGCAATTTCGGGCGGTATGGCGTTCAAAAATAACGTTATAAAAATGGTAGATGGTTTAGTAATATATGATTCAGTAGTTCATAATCCAACAGCTGAAGAAAAGAAAGTTTTAGACGGTATTACATTTAAAGAGAAAAGCGAATATCGTTACAAAGTTGATGATAAATACGTTTACTATGTAAAAGAAGATTTAGAGAAAAATCGTCCTTTAGTAAAAGATATGGCAAAGATGAAGTCTATGAAGGATTTAGTAAATACGAAAAAAGTTTCAGAGGAACTACCGGTAGGTGCAGTTTCTAGAGAGATGAATCAAAAAGATGCGAACACTAAAGAACTTTCAGCGGAATGGATAGATGCTTTTAGTACAATCCATCCATATTATTTATACAATGATCATGCAATTAAAATTGTAGATCAAAAAATGTACGATGGGATAAATGGTAAAGATGGTATAGCATTTATCGGAAAAACAGATGATTTTTTAACATATAAAAAAGAATGGAAAAAACTTGACGAGTTGCAGCTAGATAAATATAAAAATGTAAAAGCTGAACAAATGGATAGTAAATATCAAGCTTATAGTGGGTTCTATGGCATTGCGAGTGGAACAGTATTTATGGGATTCTTCCTTGGAATTGCGTTCTTAGCAATGATGGCAAGCTGCCTTATGTTTAAAATTCTTTCTGGTGCATCAAAAGATATTACGCGTTATCAAATGCTTCGTAAAATCGGTGTGCGCCGTGAGTTATTAACGAAATCAATTTATAAAGAGTTATTCTTAGTATTCTTATTCCCAGCAATTGTGGGTATCGCTCACGTATTAGTTGGTATGAATATTTTCGGATTTATTTTAATCGATCCGTACTTCCGTATTTGGGTACCAATCGTAATTTTCGTAGTTATTTATGCGATTTATTACTTCATTACAGTTCAATTGTATAAAGGAATTGTTCTTCCGAAAGAAGATTAATAATAAAAACCGAGCAAAAACGCTCGGTTTTTATTATTTTCAGAAAAAACACTTTAACGTTACTGAAATGTATAATATAATGTAAATAAGTAACGTAATATAAAAGTAGGAGCAGCTGGATAAGGAAAGGAGGAATCCAATCTGTAGAAAAAAGCTGAACTTTTACCCCCACATTTTTTTACCGCAACGTATTTATACAATCGTAAGTTTCCACATTGAAAGTTTTCAGAACCACCTGAGTATATTGTGAAAATAATGGATAACACATGGAAATCTCATAGCATGATAAGGTAAAATGGACAACATAATGAGAAAATTACCGTTCATAAGATGAGGAGAATACATGTATGGAAGTTGTAGAGGCATTAAAAGATATAAGCCAAATTGAGGCTATGAAAAAATATTTAAAAGAGCACTCCCAGCGAGATTATCTTTTATTTGTTATTGGAATTAACACAGGATTAAAAATTACAGAATTACTTAGCATGAAATTTGAAGATGTATTAAATGAAGACGGGACTGTTAAAGAGTTTTATGCTCTTCCTGTGAAAGATGAAAAATTTAAACAAGATATTTATTTAAATACAAAAGTAAAAGAAGCGCTTTTAGATTACGTACAATCTATTGGCGTTAAAAGAGAAAATTACGTATTTCAATCTAATAAAACGCCAAATTCAATTACGCGCCAACAAGCGTATCGTGTAATTCATAATGCTGCAGAAGCAGTTGGAGTTGTTGGTAAAATCGGAACGAATTCAATGCGAAAAACGTTCGGATTTCATGCTTACAAAAGAGGGATAGCGATTGCGCTATTGCAAAAACATTTTCATCACGCGACTCCATCAGAGACACTAAAGTATTTAGGTATCTCAAAGGATGAGAGCTTTAAAACGGAGATTGATGTCGATTTATAAAAGCCGTAACTAAAAAATTAGGAGGCGGAAAATATGAATATTAGAGAGAGTGAACTGCCGGGTATTGGATGTAAGTTTGAAGTGATTACAAAAGGTAATGAAAAGATGGTTATCGTTATTCATGATGATGGCCGAAGAGAAATGTACCATTTTGATACTGATCATGAAGAGAGTATTTCAAGCGTCTCTCTTCGTGATTCTGAAGCGAGACAAATTGCAGCTATATTGGGCGGAATGGTATATAGACCACAAGCTTTAGATACGATTGAAATGGCTTTTGAGGGATTATCAATTGAGTGGTTTAAGGTGGAAAATAATGCACCAGTTGTACAAAAAACAATTGGTAGTTTACATGTTCGAAACACATATAACGTAACGATTATTGCCATTTTGAAAAAGAATATGAAGAAGTTCTTTAATCCAGGCCCAGATTCTATCATTGAAGCTGGCGATATGCTCGTATTATCAGGTGAAAGACATGAAGTGAAAAGAATTATTAATGAGTTGCTTTCAGTAGGAGGGGATTCATAATCGATGGATACTTTAATCTTTGAAGTTGGAACTGCGTTAGTATTAGTCGCTTTTGCAGCTATTCTTGCTGCAAAGTTAAAGTTCTCGATTATCCCGTTTCTTATTATACTCGGTATGCTAGTGGGGCCTCATGCCCCAGATTTAGGGCTTATCGATTTAAGATTTATTGAAAGTGGAGAAGTTATTTCCTTCCTCGGCCGTGTTGGCGTCATATTCCTCCTATTTTACTTAGGTTTAGAATTCTCAATTAAAAAATTAATTAAATCAGGAAAATCAATTGCTTTTGGGGGAACTGTTCATATATCGCTTAATTTTATATTAGGTTTACTTTACGGATATATAATGGGTTTCCCCTTATTAGAAACATTAATTATTGCTGGGATTATAACAATTTCATCGAGTGCAATTGTTGCGAAAGTAATTGTTGATTTAAGAAGATCTGGTAATAAAGAGACGGAGCTAATTTTAGGAATCATTATGTTTGATGATATCTTTTTAGCGGTATATTTATCAGTCGTTTCAGGATTAGTACTCGGAGGGGCAACGTCATTTGTAGGTGCTCTTACATCTATTTTAATCGCAGTAGGGTATATGCTACTATTCTTTGTAGTTGCTAGAAAAGCTACACGATTTTTAAATAAAATGTTAGATATTTCGTCCAATGAAATTTTTATTATCGTAATATTTGCTATTTTGTTCTTTGTAGCAGGATTTTCAGAAACGATTCATGTTGCGGAGGCGATTGGAGCATTATTACTAGGACTCGTTTTTTCTGAAACAGAGCATAGTGATCGAATTGAACAGCTTGTTGTTCCGTTTCGTGATTTCTTTGGAGCTATATTCTTTTTCAGCTTCGGTTTAAGTATAGACCCATTTTCGCTTGGCGGAGCAGTGTGGTTGGCATTAGGAGCAGTTTTCATTACTCTTATCGGTAATTTTACTGCTGGAATGGTTGCGGGGCGTAAAGCTGGGTTATCGCATAAGGCTTCTACGAATATCGGTTTAACGCTTGTATCACGCGGAGAATTTTCTATTATCGTCGCGAATATTGGAATTGCGGGTGGCTTAATGGCAGCGATTAAACCGTTCTCAGCTTTGTATGTTTTAATATTAGCATCGTTAGGACCTTTGTTAACGAAAGAATCTGGGAGAATATACTCGCTACTAGATAAGGTGTTTAAATGGAGTGCTAAAGAACGTGTGAAGCGAGAAAAGGAAGTTGGATAGTACAAATAAGGGTAGACTGCATGAAAATTTCATGCAGTCTACCCTTTTATATATTGTTACTGTTGTCGTTTTTTGTCGGTAAGTCGATATATTTTAATAATCGCTGATATATTTGTAGTTGCGCCGATATATTCTGATAATCGCTGATATAATCCAAGAAGCAACTAATATAAATTCATTTACCGACGAACTATTATCTGAATTTCATCAACTATTAATCAGTTGCCTTCCTATTTAAAAACGACTACAATTTTACTGTTATATATGAACGAAAAAAATAGAATAGGAGGGGAAGCTATGCCAAGGAAAGTATGGCTATTAGTAGCTGGGATGATTATTAATGTCACGGGTGCTTCTTTTTTATGGCCTTTTAATACAATTTATTTGCATGATCACCTAGGAAAATCTTTATCTGTGGCCGGAATGGTATTAATGATCAACTCGCTTACCGGTGTAATCGGAAACTTGCTCGGCGGTGTTTTATTTGATAAATGGGGCGGTTATAAATCAACTTTAGTAGGGATTGTGATTACACTTGTATCAATTTTAGGTCTTGTGTTCTTCCACGGTTGGCCGTTATACGTTGTGTGGCTAGCGTTAATCGGCTTCGGTTCTGGAATGGTCTTCCCATCGATGTATGCGATGGTCGGTACAGTTTGGCCAGAGGGCGGAAGACGAGCATTTAATGCGATGTATGTTGGACAAAACGTTGGTATTGCGATTGGAACAGCGTGTGGTGGATTAGTTGCTTCGTATCGTTTTGATTATATTTTCTTAGCGAACTTTATTTTATACTTTGTTTTCTTCTTAATTGCTTTTATTGGATTCCGTGGTATGGAGGACAAGAAGGAGCCAGGAGTACAAAAAGAAGTCGAAATGAAAAAAGGTTGGTCACTTACACCTGGATTTAAAGCACTTCTTATCGTGTGTGTAGCATATGCTTTATGCTGGGTTACATACGTACAGTGGCAAGGTGCAATTGCAACACATATGCAGGAATTAAACATTAGTCTTCGTCATTATAGTTTATTATGGACGATAAACGGAGCAATGATCGTTTGTGCGCAGCCACTTGTTAGTATGTTAATTCGCTGGATGAAGCGTTCCTTAAAACAGCAAATTATGATTGGAATTTTCATTTTTGCGGCGTCATTCATTGTGTTAAGTCAAGCGCAGCAATTTACGATGTTCCTCGTTGCGATGGTAACATTAACAATTGGTGAGTTATTTGTATGGCCTGCGGTTCCAACGATTGCAAATATACTTGCACCAAAAGATAAATTAGGATTTTATCAAGGGGTCGTAAATAGTGCGGCGACTGTAGGGAAAATGTTCGGACCGGTCGTTGGCGGAGCAATTGTTGATTTATACAATATGGAAGTATTGTTTATAGCAATCATGGTAATGCTTGTAGTAGCGCTTGTAGCAACAAGTATTTATGATAAACGAGTAAAAGTAGAAGAAACAGTTGAAGAAAAAATTGCAGTTTAGTTTGACGGAACATGTTCACATGTTTTAGAATATATTTAAATAAAACAACCTTTAGAACAAGGGAGATAGCTCGGCTGTCTTAAGATGAATTCGTTAGTTATGAAGAGTAACGATTAACCGAGAAGTCCTCGCTTTAGTAAGCTCTTAAGAGATACTAGGTGAAGGATAGTTCACGTAACTTATATGTGTAATAACAGTGAGAAGGAGTAGTAGTAATAGAAGCTGGTTTAGAGAGTTGACGGTCGGTGCAAGTCAATCCACGTTTCGTTATGAACTCGCCTTTGAGTTGCAGTTGTGAAATTAATAGTAGCAATTGCCGTTAATCCACGTTACGGATCTAAGCGAATGTACATTTGTACATTAATTTAGGGTGGTACCGCGGGAATCTACAACCTCTCGTCCCTTTCTAGGGATGAGAGGTTTTTTGTATTTTGGGCGGTGAAAATAAATATAATTTCAAGGAGGGTATCTCATGAGCTTTAATCATCAAGAAATTGAGAAGAAGTGGCAAGGGTACTGGGAAGAAAATAAAACATTCCGTACGCCAGATGAGACAGAAAAACCAAAATTTTATGCACTAGATATGTTCCCATATCCATCAGGTGCAGGTCTACACGTAGGACATCCAGAAGGTTATACAGCGACAGATATTTTATCTCGTATGAAGCGTATGCAAGGATATAACGTTCTTCATCCAATGGGATGGGATGCATTCGGTCTTCCAGCAGAGCAATATGCACTTGATACTGGAAACAGCCCAGCTGAATTTACAGAGCATAATATTAATACGTTCCGTAACCAAATTAAATCATTAGGTTTCTCTTACGATTGGGATCGTGAAGTAAATACAACAGATCCAAATTACTATAAGTGGACGCAATGGATCTTCCTAAAACTATTTGAAAAAGGCTTAGCTTACGTTGATGAAGTACCTGTAAACTGGTGCCCAGCACTTGGTACAGTACTTGCAAACGAAGAAATCATTGACGGTAAGAGTGAGCGTGGTGGACATCCAGTTGAGCGTCGTCCGATGAGACAGTGGATGTTAAAAATTACAGCTTACGGAGATCGTCTATTAGAAGATCTAGATGAGCTTGATTGGCCAGAAAGCTTAAAAGATATGCAACGTAACTGGATCGGTCGTTCTGAAGGTGCAGAAGTACACTTTAACATCGATGGTACAGACGAGAAGTTCACAGTATTCACAACGCGCCCTGATACATTATTTGGTGCAACATACTGTGTACTAGCTCCGGAACATGCGCTTGTTGCAGAAATTACAACAGCGGAACAAAAAGAAGCAGTAGAAGCTTACATTAACGCTGTAAAAATGAAGAGTGACCTAGAGCGTACAGAACTTGCGAAAGAAAAAACTGGTGTATTCACTGGTGCTTACGCAGTTAACCCAGTAAACGGTGAGAAATTACCAATCTGGATTGCTGATTATGTTCTTGCAACTTACGGAACAGGTGCTGTAATGGCAGTTCCAGCTCACGATGAGCGTGACTATGAATTCGCATCAGTATTTAATCTTCCAATGAAAGAAGTTGTAAAAGGCGGAGATATTACGAAAGAAGTGTACACAGGTGATGGTGCACACGTAAACTCAGCATTCCTTGATGGTTTAAATAAAGAAGAAGCAATCGCAAAAATGATTGAATGGCTTGAAGTAACGAGCGCAGGAAATCAAAAAGTAACGTACCGTCTACGTGACTGGTTATTCAGCCGTCAACGTTACTGGGGTGAGCCAATTCCAGTAATTCACTGGGAAGATGGTACAATGACAGCTGTGAAAGAAGAGGAATTACCATTAGTTCTTCCGAAAACAGAAAACATCCGTCCTTCAGGTACAGGTGAATCACCACTTGCCAACATTGACGAGTGGGTAAATGTTGTTGATCCTGAGACTGGTAAAAAAGGTCGTCGTGAAACAAATACAATGCCGCAATGGGCTGGTAGCTGTTGGTATTACCTACGTTACATCGATCCAAACAATAGCGAAGCACTTGTAGATCCTGAAAAAGTAAAACAATGGCTTCCAGTTGATATTTATATCGGCGGAGCGGAGCACGCTGTACTTCACTTACTATATGCTCGTTTCTGGCATAAAGTATTATACGATATCGGTGTAGTTCCAACGAAAGAACCGTTCCAACAATTATTCAACCAAGGTATGATTCTAGGTGAAAACAACGAGAAAATGAGTAAATCAAAAGGTAACGTTGTAAATCCTGATGATATCGTAGCAAGCCACGGTGCAGATACACTTCGTCTATACGAAATGTTCATGGGTCCATTAGATGCTTCAATCGCTTGGTCTGAAAATGGTCTTGACGGAGCTCGTCGTTTCCTAGACCGCGTATGGCGTCTATTCGTTCAAGATAACGGTGAATTAAGTGAGAAAATTACTGACGCACCAAATAAAGAGCTTGAAAAAGCTTACCACCAAACAGTGAAGAAAGTAACAGAAGACTATGCAGAGCTTCGCTTCAACACAGCGATTTCTCAAATGATGGTATTCATCAACGATGCATACAAAGCTGAAACACTTCCAAGAGAATATGTAGAAGGTTTCGTAAAAATGATTGCACCAGTTGCACCTCATATCGGGGAAGAGCTATGGAGCAAGCTTGGATACAATGAAACAATCACATATGCAAGCTGGCCAACATTTGATGAGTCTAAACTTGTAGAAGATGAAGTTGAAATCGTTGTTCAAGTTATGGGTAAAGTTCGCGCAAAACTAACAATGAGTAAAGACGCATCAAAAGAAGAAATGGAACAACTTGCACTTGAAGCAATTCAAGACCAAATTGAAGGGAAAACAGTTCGTAAAGTAATTGTTGTTCCTGGAAAACTTGTTAACGTTGTTGCAAACTAAATCATTTGAAAAAGCTCAGAGCGTTTATGTTCTGAGCTTTTTTGTATAGAAAATAATCTCAGGGTCACCTTCATCTAAGTTTTCAACTATTCCGCTACGTATAAAACCATTCGAGTTAAATACTTTCTGCATACTTTCATTCGATTCGTTCGTTGAAGAAAATATTTTTTGAGTAGGAGAATGACTTAACATATATGAGATTAACGAGCTTGCATAGCCTTGCCTTCTTTTAGTTGGTGAAACAATGATTAATGAGAGGAAAGTACAACCAAAGAAATTTGTATCGTATGTTAGAAAGCCAGAGATAGAATTTTCTTCTGTTACAATGATGCATCTGCCTTCACGGATAGTGTGCTTAATATAATTTCGTCTACTATCGTTTCCAATTACGTCAATATCTATATGTAAGATTGCATCTAAGTCATTGATAGAAGCCTTTATTACGTTTTTCAATAGAAATACCTCCTAGAAAAAATATTCAGTTAATTAATTTTATCATGAATGAAGAAAAAGGAGCGGAATTCTAGTGCAGACAAACACCTATTTTTCTATAGGAAATATGATAAAAAAGGTAGGCTAAATTGAGTAGAAGAGGTGAAAGGAATGAAAGGGATGGACAATAATGCACCACATGGTTTCTTCGGGAGTGGATCGGATAGTTATGAACAAATGATGTTAATGGGAGGAGGACAACAAGGATACGGTGGAATTCCGAGCTGGATGGGCGGAACACCTGGAGGGTTTTCTACATCAGTAGCGGGTGTACAAACTGGAATTCCAACATTAACAGGAGGATTTCCATCATCGGTAGCCGGAGTGCAAACTGGAATCCCAACATTTGTTGGCGGAGCAGCGGGAGGAGTACCAGTAGGCGTACCAACTGCATTTCCATCTTTCGTTGGAGGAGTACAGACAGGATTTCCTGTACCGGGAGTAGGTGTTGTAGCAGGAGGAGTAGGTGGATATCCGCAAGTAGTTCACGGCTACCATGGTCATCATCACCACCATCAAGGTCAACATGGCCATCATGGACATCACCACCATCAAGGTCAACACGGCCATCATGGACATCACCACCATCAAGGTCAACACGGCCATCATGGTCATCACCACCATCAAGGTCAACACGGCCATCATGGTCATCACCATCATCAAGGTCAACATGGTCATCAGGGGCAACAAGTACATCACCACGGTCACCACCACATTCATCCGCAAGCTGTTCTTTATCAAACTCACCAAGGCCAACATGGTCACCATGGACATCACCACCAAGGCCAACATCATGGACACCAAGGTCACCACCATCACCAAGGTCATCAAGGCCAACACGGTCATCATGGGCACCAAGGCCAACATCATGGACACCAAGGTCAACAGCACCAACAGCACCAACAGCACCAACAATATCAGCAATATCAACAACAACAACAATCTTCTCCTTGGACAGGTGGAATTGGAGCAGGAGGAGCAGGGGCAGCAGCAGGAGCAGCTAGTATTAGTGGAGCAGCAGGACACGCAGGGCACGTGGGTCATTAATGATTGGCAGAAAAAAAGCCATAATAAAAAACTGCTAGGAAATCCTAGCAGTTTTTTTCAGCTTCTTGGCGCTGACGTTCAATTTCAGCACGAAGTTGTGGTTCTGGTGCTTGCCAGCCTTCTGGCTTTAGAATCTTGCCGTCGCCTTCACGGAATCGAGGCTTCCCATCAGGGAATAGTTTTGCCATGTTGGCGTTGTTTACAATTTCGAATCCTTTATCAGGACGTACGCCCATTTCGGCAAACGTGCCGAATGCAAAGTAGATAAGATCAATTAGTGCATCGTATTGATCTTCAACAGTCGTTGCCTCAAGAAATTCTTCTAGTTCTTCCTGCATAAAACTTGCACGGATTTTTGCACGCTCTTCTGTTAATTTTGTTGGAGTATTTGTTACAGGATGTCCGAATACTTCATGCATTTTTGCAACAAGTTCATATCCTTTATCTAAACCTTTTTCGTTTGTCATGTTGTTTCATCCTTTCTTACGTTATGCCGAAGTTTATTGTAACATAAGGTGATTATGAAATGAAAAGAACATCTTATAGAAATAAGATGTTCGCTCGTTATTCTTCTTTCTTAATTAAAATAGATAAAATAAGATCAATACCGAATATACCAACGAGTAACATTGGTATAACGACAAGTAAATAACGTGTGAAGGAAACATTTTTTAAGTATGTATGAGCAAATAAAAAGACGGCGAGAAATAAAATACCATTTAAAATAGGCTTTACTAATTTTTTAGACATAAGCTCCCCCATAAATATCTTCTCTCTATTTGATAATAAAAAACTCCTCTCTCCGTTGTATCATGCTGGAGAGAGGAGTTCAATCATTTCTCATTCAATTACACCAGAATTTGTAATGTCTACGGTATATTTTATAGTAACGGGAACATCTTTGTACATTTGTTTCCACTCTTCTAATTTGAATGGGCGATAATGTTGCTTATATTTAGCTCCTAGCCCAAGAGGGTCGACATCTAGAGATTTAAAATGCTTAATTAATTTCTTACCTTGTGTCTCCAATTGTTTTTGAACGACCTTCTCAATCTTTTTTGTATTCTTAGCATTCTCTAAGTTAATCTGTTTCGATACTTCTTGAATACGAGCCTCAAGTTTAACATGAATGGAAAAGGAAGGCTTACCATTTTTTATTTTTATATCGTATGTTGGAATAGAACGAATATTATTAATCATTACGTACCCAGGATCTGCTTTAAATTCATGTGAATCTAACTTATGCTTTTCTAAAAGTCCTTTGAATATAAACATATCTTTTTCTGCAATTTTACCAACATATTTATCCTTTTTAAAAAGACCAATTCCCGTTATTTTTATTTTATCACCATGTTTCTTTAAAATTGGAATATAGTAGTCTTGCCCTTCTTGATAATAACGGAATGCTCCTATATGCAGATTATCTGTTGGTAAAGGACCGGTCTCCATATTATGTTCTAGCATTTTTTTTATATAAATTGCAACGTTGGATGAAGTCGTGTACTTTCCTTTTAAAAGTTCAGTACCATTACCTTCAAGTAAAGCAACATATAAGGCATTCCCAATGTTTACATCACGAATTAATGTATCGAAGGAAGCAACCATTCCTTTCTTAGCAATTCGGGTGGTAAATAGAGCAACCCGCATTTGCCCGCTAGCAAATGGTTGAGAAGACTCTAAAGATGTGTCAGCTTTTACTTGTTTTACCGCATTTGCTGTTCCTTCAAAAACTTGAACTTTGTTTCCTTTTTGCTGAATAGGACAAACAAATGTTACCTTTATTTTATTATCTTTTGCTACATCGAAGACAGTTCCTTGGATAAGGTGTACGTCATCGATAATATTTTTTTGTAAACATCCAGTTAGACTAAAGAGTGCTATACAAGAGATAAGTATTAATTTTCTTTTGATTTTTTCCATTTTCTTTTCACCCACACAATAATAAATAGAATTGGGATGTATACATAAATGAGCCAAAAGCTTCCTTTTGATGCATTACTAATAAAATTATTAATATCGTGTCTGTTTGTTAGAAGTTGTGAAACAATGAGGGTGATAAACATAAAAGCGATTAAAACACCTCTTTGTTTTACACGGAATATTTCGTGCGTTGCTCTCGTTGCCGCCCACAAAGGTAGAATAAAACTTGTAATGATAACGAGGGCATAAGCTGAAATTGCGATATATTCTAGCCTTTCTATGAATGGTAATTGAACAACTTGGGTCATAGAAAGTTGGGCCCATATCGTTTTTAGCAATTGTTTTTCACTAAAAAACGAAAAGGCTAAAAGAGTGCTAAATAAATATAGAAGATTTGAAAATAGTGCTCCAAGCTGAGCGTATTTATGAGATTGCATAGGCTTTTTCACAAATGGATACACCATGAGGTAAATCTCAAAACCAGTCATACTGTAGATTGACACTTGAGCGGATTTTAAAATGTCTGAAAAAGAATGTGTGAATATAGGCAGTAAATTCTCCCAATGTGAATATTTCAAAACGAATAAGCTTAAAAATAAATATCCCAATGTACCACCAACAGAGATGACGCAAATACCGGTAATGACACGAAATCCAGAAGAGACAATGTAATAGCTAACTAAGCATAAAAAGAGTGTTAACATCCACGTGGAAGTAGTTGGGAACATCCATACTTGAATAATTTCAACATACGTTCGAATGACCGAAATACTGACGATTAAAAAATAAGCTGCAAAGATGATATTAAAGATATTCCCTATCCACTTTCCAAACGTTTGTCGTTGTAAATCAATTAAATTTCCATTTGTTTCTTTTAATAAAAAATACATCATCCATATAAGGAGATGGATACAGAGTCCTGTGATTAGAACGCCGATCCAGCCGTCGTATCCAGCGGCCTTTGCGGTGATTCGAGCAAATCCGAGAACGCCAGCTCCAAACTGTGCACCGTGAATTAAGAAGAAAACAAAGATAGGAGATATTTGATATTTTTCTTGAACTTTACTCATCAATGCACCTCATCTCTTAATCATCAAAGTCTGATCTATGTTTTGTTGAAATTCCTTTAGCAGCTTTTTTTACATGTTGTGGTCTTGCTTGTACATCTCTTGTATCGATCATTGTTAACGGGAAACGAATCCAAGAGTCTTTAACAGATTGTTGTCTTGTCGGATAAAACAAAGCGTATGGTTTACGTAAGGAAGTAAGTCTAAATAGATGGGTAAATAAAAAGATAAACCCAAGAGAGATACCGAAAAGCCCCCCTATTTCCGCGAATGCTAGAAACGGGAAACGTAGTAATCGAACAGCATTACCCATTTTATAAATAGGTGTAATAAAAGAAGCGAGTGCTGATAGTGCAACGATAATTAATAAAATATTACTCGTTAACCCAGCTTGTACAGATGCTTGCCCGATTACGATACCGCCTACAATACCGAGTGTTTGCCCAACTTTCATCGGTAACCTCGCCCCGGCTTCTCTTAATAAATCGATTGCGAGTTCTAGAAAGAGCGCTTCAATTAAAGGTGGGAATGGTACTTGTGCCCTTGATAAAATCAAAGTTTCAAGTAAATCACTCGGAATAAGTTCATAATGATAATTTAAAACTGCAACGTATAACGGTGTAGCACATATCGAGAATAGAACGGCGATAAGGCGTAAAATCCTTGAAAATGTAGCGTACATCCAGGAGACGTTATAGTCTTCTGGTGAAATGAAAAAATCGAAATAGGATACAGGTGTTAGTAAAACACTTGGAGAACCATCAACAAAAATAGCGATTTTTCCATCAATTAGTGCTTTTGTAACTCTATCAGTACGTTCTGTATTGATATAGAGAGGGAAAATCGATTTTTCACCCATTAATTCTTGTAAATAAGCACTATCATTAATTTGATCATATTCAAGAGCGCGTAATGACTCGTCGAGAAAATCTATATTCTCTTTTTCAGCGAGGTTGTCTAAATACATCATGACAACTTTTGTTTTTGAAAACTCGCCAATAATCATTTCTTTTGTTTGTAAATCTAAAACAGGAAGACGTTTTCGAACTAAATTAATGTTTGTATCAATATCCTCTACGAAACCTTCTTGCGGACCAATAACAGTTGATTCGTTTAAAGGAGGGGTTGGTGCACGATAATTATCAATTGCAATGTTTGCAAGCATACATTTTTGATCTTGCTGATTCAATTGAATAATCGCATGCCCCTTTAAAACCATATCCTCAATTTTTTGTAAGTCGTTCGTAATTGTAATGCCGCTCATCGGGATATGTTCCTTAAGCTCTTCTAGTGATGCGTTAGGTCGTTCTAAAAGAGTGGGCATTAAATACTTTTGTAATTTTTCTCCATCAAGTGAAGGGCGATAGTAAGAAATCCAATAAGGCATCGTTTCATCGTCGGATGTATGATAATTTACAAAATCACTAGACTTTTTCAGCTTCTCTATTAAATTTTGTAAAGAATGAATACGATCTTTTTCTGGTTTTGTAAAGTCATAAATACTATTACCTCCAGAGCTTTGTTGCTTACTTTGAGAAGGTTCATCTTGCTTAGCGTTTTGCTGTTTATCTTGAAACGAATCACCTTGTTTAGCACTTTGTTGTTTATCTTGAGACGAATCATCTTGTTTAGCACTTTGTTGCCTATCTTGAGAGAAATCATCCTGTTTAGCGCTTTGTTGCTTATCTTGAGACGAATCATCTTGTTTAGCACTTTGTTGCCTATCTTGAGAGGAATCATCCTGTTTAGCGCTTTGTTGCTTATCCTGAAACGAATCACCTTGTTTAGCACTTTGTTGCCTATCTTGAGAGGAATCATCCTGTTTAGCGTTTTGTTGCTTATCCTGAGAAGAATCACCTTGTTTAGCGTTTTGTTGCTTATCCTGAGAAGAATCACCTTGTTTAGAACTTTGTTGCTTATCCTGAGAGGAATCCTCTTGTTTAGCGCTCTGTTGCTTATCCTGAGACGAATCTTTTTGCTCGTTATTTTTACCTTTATTATGTTGCATACTTCTAGTCTGTTCTTTGTTATCATCCTCTTGATTGTTAGAATGCTGCTCCTGATTATCTGTTTCGTTTGCTTCTGGTTTATTTGATTTTTTTTTCTTACGTAACCAATTCCAAATCATATGTACGCCCTCTTTAATCTTGTAATATAGTGCTATTTTGTGGCTAATTTTGTATATTATTCATTTATTTATGAAAAGAAGAAGGAGATTAGTTTGCATAGAAAAAAAACTTTAGTAAGCAGTTCATACTATAACGGGGAGAGGGAGAGTCTGTGCAAATTGTAAAAAAGGAGAAGTTTGTTTTAAAAGGGTTTACGTTTGAAAATGGCAGAGAAATTCCTGTTCAAATGGGATACGAGACATATGGCACTTTAAATAGAGAAAGGTCAAATGTGATTTTGGTTTGTCATTATTTTAGTGCAACAAGTCATGCGGCAGGAAAATATACAGTTCATGATGAGGAGTCTGGTTGGTGGGATGGGCTAATTGGACCTGGAAAAGCAATTGATACAAATAAGTATTTTGTTATATGTACGGATAATCTTTGTAATGTGCAGGTGAGGAATCCATATGTAATTACAACAGGACCGAAATCAATTAATCCAGAAACTGGAGAAGAATATGCTATGGATTTTCCGATTTTTACATTTCTTGATGTAGCTCGTGTACAATATGAGTTAATAAAAGGTATGGGAATTTCAAGGTTACACGCTGTAATCGGACCGTCGGCGGGGGGGATGATTGCACAACAATGGGCGGTTCACTATCCACATATGGTAGAGCGGATGATTGGCGTTATTACGAACCCACAAAACCCAATTATTACGTCAGTAAACGTAGCGCAAAATGCGATTGAGGCAATTCAACTCGATCCAAATTGGAAAGATGGAAAATATGGAGAAGAGCAGCCGATAAAGGGGCTTCATTTAGCAAATAGAATGATGTTTATGAACGCTTTTGATGAGTATTTTTATGAAATGGCATTTCCTCGTAATAGTATAGAGGTAGAACCTTATGAAAAGTTTTCTACACTAACATCATTTGAAAAAGAGATAAATAAAGCGACATATAGAAGTATAGAGCTAGTAGATGCAAATTCATGGATGTATACTGCGAAGGCAGTTTTATTGCATGATATTACACATGGGTTTTCTTCACTAGAAGAATCTCTTTCTAACATAGAAGCGAATGTACTTATGATTCCGTGTAAACAAGATTTGCTTCAGCCGTCTCGTTATAATTATAAAATGGTAGATATTTTGCAAAAACAAGGGAAGTATGCGGAAGTATATGAGATAGAAAGTATAAATGGGCATATGGCAGGAGTATTGGATATTCATTTATTCGAAAAGAAAGTTTATGAATTTTTGAATCGGAAAGTATCTAGTTTTGTGTAGAAGGAAAATGATGGGGAAAAGGTGCAGTGTTTGAAGTAGGCACCTTTTTTCACATGATTTGTAGACGGAAAATATATGTAGCAATTGCTATACCGAAAAACGCTATGCTAAGCAATAGAAATAAGAATGACATTTCTTGTGGCGATTTTATCTTTTTATTATTTTTCATACTAAGTACAATAATTGCAGCGAGTAAGAACACAATGCCTATAATGAAAAGAAAAAGCGTCATTTTAATCGACTCCTTTCATAAAACAAGTATATTGAGGATACAATGTGCTAGTTATGTTTGTAAAGAATAAGTTTTACGAGAAAATTGAGAAATAGCTTTTCGATTCTTTGCGTTCTTTCTTTTGCATGCTAAAATTGGTAGAGAATGTTTGTGAAAAAGAAACTAAAGGTTTTATTGTATATAAGGAGGATCTACATATGACAGAAGTTAAAACAATTACTACAGAAGAGGTGCAAGAGCGTTTAGAAAATGGAGAAACGTTATTTTTAGTGGATGTAAGAGAAGATGAAGAAGTAGCGGCAGGAAAGATTCCAGAAGCTGTACATATTAAAATGGGCGATATCCCACATAAAGTAGATTTCTTTAATAAAGAGAATGAATATATCTTTATTTGTCGTTCAGGAATGCGCAGTGAAAATGTATGTCATTATTTAAATGAACAAGGGTTTAAAACAGTGAACATGGTTGGCGGTATGCTTCAATATGAAGGTGAAACGAAATAGTTAATTGAAAAAAACTTGAAACGAGTCTGTTTCAAGTTTTTTTCTTTTGCATACAGTATAAAAAAGGAGGAGGGGTAAATGGGGATTAATTTGCGTAAAGTAAAAATTATTAATAATACAGGAGCTGTTAATGTCGGTGACTGTTATGATCTCTCACCTTTAGCTGTAGCAAAAGTATATGCAGGTGCTGGAGGATCAAGTGCGGCTATTTTTTTAAATGGAAAAAGGCAGCCAGAAGCGGTCATTAGAACATCAGTATTTCTTCCGCCTTTGGCAACGAGTACACGTACGTTAGGTTCATAGAGGAAAGGTAGAGTGTAATTATGCCTGCTCATATAAAAGAGTTTGTTATTGTGAATAACACTGGAAATATATTTACCGGTGATAATTTGAGTGACACTTCATTTACTGCTTCGAAATCATATAGTGGTTCAATGGGGTGTACTTGGATTGATGTTGTTACAGTAATAGGGACGGAGACGAAGCTTTGTTTACAGCCGGGAGATTCGGTGACGACGACGTATACAAGGGGCACTCCTGCTGGTACTGTAACAGGAGCAAATATGGGGCAAAATGTAAATACATCGAGTATAGCGCAAGCTGTCCCTAATACAGATAATATGGATTCAATTGCAGGACTCCCTTAAGAAATTAAGGGAGTTTTTATTATTTAAAATAAAAATAGTCTTGGAAATTATTTTTGTAAATAGATTAAGAAGAGGCTTATTTATTATGAAAAAGATGGTTTGTAGGTGGTGAAAGTGTGAAGAATCGTGATAATAATCGGAAGCAAAATTCGTTAAGCTCTAATTTTAGAATTCCACCCGAACTTATTGGGCCTACTTTCCCCCCTGTTCCAACTGGGTTTACAGGTATAGGGATTACTGGTCCAACCGGTCCACAAGGCCCAACAGGACCTCAAGGACCAAGAGGATTACAAGGTCCGATGGGGGAGATGGGCCCGACAGGACCTCAAGGTGTGCAAGGGATACAAGGATCAGTTGGGCCAATAGGTGCAACTGGACCAGAAGGACAGCAGGGCCCACAAGGATTGAGAGGACCACAAGGAGAAACTGGAGCGACAGGACCTCAAGGGGTGCAAGGGTTACAAGGTCCGATTGGTCCAACGGGAGCGACTGGGGCACAAGGTATACAAGGGATACAGGGATTACAGGGGCCAATTGGAGCGACGGGACCTGAGGGACCTCAAGGAATACAAGGCGTCCAAGGGTTACCGGGTGTAACTGGTCCACAAGGAATACAAGGAGCACAAGGGATACAAGGAACACAAGGACCGAGTGGAAATACAGGTGCA
This sequence comes from Bacillus sp. GMs2/2, assembly GCF_050172095.1. Classification (NCBI taxonomy): domain Bacteria; kingdom Bacillati; phylum Bacillota; class Bacilli; order Caryophanales; family Bacillaceae; genus Bacillus; species Bacillus sp. GMs2/2. The sequence goes on along the minus strand of NZ_JBNLYE010000007.1, from coordinate 12,253 downwards.
ACCGGAGCAACTGGTCAGGGGATAACAGGCCCGACTGGAATAACAGGTCCAACTGGGATAACTGGACCATCTGGAGGACCTCCTGGTCCGACGGGGCCGACTGGTGCGACAGGTCCGGGCGGTGGACCGAGTGGAAGTACAGGTGCGACTGGAGCAACTGGGAATACTGGAGCTACAGGAAGTACAGGGGTAACAGGAGCAACGGGAAGTACAGGTCCGACTGGAAGCACGGGAGCACAGGGCTTGCAAGGAATCCAAGGGATTCAAGGGCCAATTGGGCCAACAGGTCCAGAAGGTCCGCAGGGTATTCAAGGTATTCCTGGTCCGACGGGAGTAACTGGTGAACAAGGAATACAAGGAGTTCAAGGTATTCAAGGGGCAACGGGAGCAACAGGAGATCAAGGTCCACAAGGTATACAGGGGGCTATAGGGCCTCAAGGGGCAACAGGGGCAACAGGAGATCAAGGTCCACAAGGAATACAAGGAGTACCAGGGCCATCAGGAGCAACAGGGCCACAGGGAGTTCAAGGGATACAAGGTCCGATGGGGGATATAGGACCAACAGGTCCAGAAGGCCCAGAGGGACTTCAGGGGCCGCAAGGAATTCAAGGTGTGCCAGGTCCAGTTGGAGCGACGGGTCCAGAGGGTCCTCAGGGGATACAAGGTATTCAAGGACCGGTAGGAGCAACAGGGCCACAAGGTCCACAAGGAATACAGGGAATACAAGGTGTGCAAGGGATAACGGGAACAACTGGAGTACAAGGAGCAACTGGAATTCAAGGGATACAAGGGGAAATAGGAGCAACGGGTCCAGAGGGTCCCCAAGGAGTGCAAGGTGCTCAAGGGGAGATTGGTCCAACAGGTCCGATGGGTCCCCAAGGTGTGCAAGGAGTACAAGGAATTCAAGGAGCGACGGGCGCACAAGGAGTGCAAGGTCCACAGGGAATTCAAGGAATCCAAGGTCCGACGGGGGCAACAGGAGATACGGGAGCAACTGGGGCGACAGGGGAAGGCACTACAGGTCCAACAGGAGTAACCGGTCCAACAGGGGTAACAGGACCATCTGGAGGACCAGCAGGACCGACCGGCCCAACGGGGCCATCAGGTCCGGCGGGAGTAACAGGTCCATCTGGTGGACCACCTGGCCCGACAGGAGTAACCGGGGCGACAGGAGTAACAGGAGATACTGGGGCGACAGGCTCAACTGGAGTGACAGGAGCGACAGGAGAAACGGGAGCAACCGGAGTGACGGGTTTGCAAGGTCCGCAAGGAATCCAAGGTGTGCAGGGAGAGATAGGTCCGACGGGTCCCCAAGGTGTTCAAGGTCCCCAAGGAATTCAAGGAGTAACGGGGGCCACTGGAGATCAAGGTCCGCAAGGGATTCAAGGCCCACAAGGCGACATAGGTCCAACCGGCCCACAAGGAATTCAAGGCCCACAAGGTTCTCAAGGAATCCAAGGAGCGACAGGGGGAACAGGAGCACAAGGTCCACAGGGAATCCAAGGTCCGCAAGGTGACATAGGTCCGACTGGGCCACAAGGTCCAACTGGAATCCAAGGGATACAAGGCGACATAGGTCCAACAGGTCCAGAAGGCCCAGAAGGACTTCAGGGCCCGCAAGGAATACAAGGTGTTCAAGGGCCAGTTGGAGCAACGGGTCCAGAGGGTCCTCAGGGGATACAAGGCATTCAAGGACCGGTAGGAGCAACAGGCCCACAAGGTCCACAAGGAATACAGGGAATCCAAGGTGTGCAAGGGATAACGGGAGCAACTGGAGCACAAGGAGCAACTGGAATTCAAGGGATACAAGGGGAAATAGGAGCAACCGGTCCAGAGGGCCCCCAAGGAGTGCAAGGTATACAAGGGGTGATTGGTCCAACCGGTCCGATGGGGACACAGGGAGTGCAAGGAATTCAAGGGATTCAAGGAGCAACAGGTGCACAAGGAGTGCAAGGCCCACAAGGAATTCAAGGGATACAAGGTCCGACGGGAGCAACAGGAGATACGGGGGCAACCGGAGCGACGGGAGAAGGAACTACCGGTCCAACAGGAGTAACCGGTCCAACAGGGGTGACTGGTCCGTCAGGAGGACCAGCAGGACCGACCGGCCCAACGGGGCCATCAGGTCCGACAGGAGTGACAGGTCCATCAGGTGGACCACCTGGCCCGACAGGAGCAACAGGTGCGACAGGAGTAACAGGAGATACCGGGGCGACAGGCTCAACTGGAGTGACAGGAGCGACAGGAGCAACGGGAGCAACCGGAGTGACGGGTTTACAGGGCCCGCAAGGAATCCAAGGTGTTCAAGGAGAGATAGGTCCAACCGGTCCACAGGGTATTCAAGGTCCTCAAGGAATCCAAGGAGTAACGGGGGCAACCGGAGCACAAGGTCCCCAAGGAATTCAAGGCCCACAAGGCGACATAGGTCCAACCGGCCCGCAAGGAATTCAAGGTCCACAAGGTCCTCAAGGAATCCAAGGAGCGACAGGACCAACAGGAGCACAAGGCCCACAGGGAATCCAAGGTCTACAAGGTGACATAGGTCCGACCGGCCCACAAGGCCCGCAAGGAATTCAAGGCCCGCAAGGAATTCAAGGTCCAACGGGAGCTACAGGAGCAACCGGAGCGACAGGTCCACAAGGGATTCAAGGTCCCCAAGGAATTCAAGGCCCGCAAGGAATTCAAGGTCCAACGGGAGCTACAGGAGCAACCGGAGCGACAGGTCCCCAAGGAATTCAAGGCCCACAAGGAATTCAAGGCCCGCAAGGAATTCAAGGTCCAACGGGAGCTACAGGAGCAACCGGAGCGACAGGTCTCCAAGGAATTCAAGGCCCACAAGGAATTCAAGGCCCGCAAGGAATCCAAGGTCCAACGGGGGCTACAGGAGCAACCGGTTCACAAGGCCCAACTGGAGATACAGGTCCAACCGGAGCTGGAGCCACTGGAGCGACCGGGGCGACTGGAGTTAGTACAACTGCAACATATGCATTTGCGAATAATACATCAGGAACCGCTATTTCTGTTTTATTAGGTGGCACGAATGTACCATTACCGAACAATCAAAATATTGGTCCAGGAATTACTGTTAGTGGAGGAAATACTGTATTTACAGTTGCGAATGCAGGGAATTATTATATAGCTTATACAATTAATCTAACGGCAGGATTACTTGTAAGTTCTCGTATAACTGTAAATGGCAGTCCGCTTGCGGGAACGATAAATGCTCCGACAGTTGCTACTGGTTCATTTAGTGCAACAATAATTGCTAACTTGCCTGCTGGAGCTGCTGTTAGCTTACAGTTATTTGGAGTAGTTGCAATAGCTACATTATCTACAGCAACGCCAGGGGCTACCCTGACTATTATTAGATTAAGTTAATAAGCAGAGAACCTTGAAGCTTTTATGTTTCAAGGTTTTTTTATCTTTGTATTTGTAAGTAAACCTCGTTAACCAGGGGGAGTGAATCCCCTCTAATTATTTAAAGTTTCACTTTATTCACTTGAGCAAAAACATCGCAGTTCGAAAATATATTATAATAGAATGAAAAGAAAGAAATTTGGCAGAAAGGGAGGGTGGCGATGCAGGAGATGGTTAAAGATTTTTTTGGACGCCCACTTCAAGATTTACGTATATCTGTCATTGATCGTTGCAATTTTAGATGTACATATTGTATGCCAGCGGAAATATTTGGGCCAGAATATGCTTTTTTGAAAGACGAGTTTTTACTAACTTTTGATGAAATTGAGCGTTTGGCAAAATTATTTGTTAGCATCGGTGTACGGAAAATTAGACTTACTGGCGGTGAGCCACTGCTTCGTAAAGATTTAACAAAACTTATTGCACGTCTTGTGAAAATTGATGGGCTAATAGATATAGGGTTAACGACAAATGCTATTCATTTAACGAAACAAGCGAAGGCATTAAAAGAAGCTGGATTACATAGAGTGAATGTTAGTTTAGATGCGATAGATGATGACATATTTAAGAATATTAATGGTCGAAATATTAATACGAAACCGGTAATTAAGGGAATTATAGCAGCTAAAGAGGCGGGCTTGGAAGTAAAGGTAAATATGGTTGTGAAAAAAGGGATGAACGATCATCAAGTACTACCGATGGCTGCGTATTTTAAAGAGCAAGGAATCACGCTTCGGTTTATTGAGTTTATGGATGTTGGTAGTACAAATGGGTGGAATTTTGATCAAGTCGTTACAAAACGAGAATTGATTGAGATGATTCATAAGGTGTATCCGCTTGAGCCAGCTGAAGCGCATTACTTTGGTGAAGTTGCGAAGCGATATCGGTACGTTGGAACAAATGTTGAAGTTGGTTTTATTACATCTGTTTCTGAGTCATTTTGTGTCTCTTGTACGAGGGCGAGAATTTCGGCAGATGGAAAGTTTTATACGTGCTTATTTGCGACAGAGGGTTTGGATGTAAGAGAACTTCTTAGAGGAAATCTTTCGGATGAGGAGTTATTAAGTGTTATACAAGATGTATGGATGAATAGAAAAGATAGGTATTCGGATGAACGAACAGAAGAAAGTGCAAAAAATCGTCCGAAAATCGAAATGTCTTATATAGGAGGATAAGAAAGGGGGCTATCGCATGCAGGAGCGATATTCAAGACAAATATTATTTTCTGGTGTTGGAGAAGAAGGGCAGAGAAAAATAAGAGAGAAGCATGTGCTTATTATTGGTGCTGGTGCTCTCGGTGCGGCAAATGCAGAAGCGATTGTTAGAGCGGGTGTTGGAAAAGTAACGATTGCTGATCGTGATTATGTAGAATGGAGTAATTTACAAAGACAACAACTATATACAGAAGAAGATGCAAAGCAGTATAAACCGAAGGCGGTAGCGGCAGCAGAGCATTTAAGAGCGATTAATTCTGAGGTGGAAATAACTCCGGTTGTGACAGATGTAACGGTGCAAGAAATGGAAGAATTAGTGAATGGTGTAGATTTAATATTAGATGCGACAGATAATTTTGAAACGCGTCTTCTCATTAATGATATTTCACAAAAGTATAATATTCCGTGGATATATGGTGGGTGTGTTGGAAGCTACGGAGTAACGTATACAATTTTACCAGGGAAAACACCGTGTTTTCGCTGTTTAATGGAGCATCCGGCGAGCGGAGCAACATGTGACACAGCTGGTATTATACAACCGGCAGTACAATTAGTAGTTGCGCATCAAACTACGGAAGCGCTGAAAATATTAGTAGAAGACTACGGAGCGCTTCGTGAAACGATGTTATCATTTGATCTTTGGAATAATCAACAGATGGCATTTAAAGTGAATAGGCAGAAAAAAGATACTTGTTTATCTTGCGGAAGGTTACGTACATATCCGAGTTTAACATTTGAAGCACAAACGAAAACAGAAGTGTTATGTGGGCGAAATACAGTGCAAATTCGTCCAGGTGTGCGGAAGAATTTTAATTTGGAAGAAATTAAAAAGCGCTTACAAAGAAGCGTAGAGATAAAGGCGACACCTTATTTATTGTCGTTTCCGGTAGAAGAATATCGTTTTGTTTTATTTACAGATGGCAGAGCTTTCATTCATGGGACGAATGATATAAATGTAGCGAAAAGTTTATATGCAAGATATATAGGTTGAACCTAAAGGGAATCCTTTAGGTTCAACGGAGAAAGGATTATGAATTTCTCGTATAATCTCCACTTTTTCCGCCTGTTTTTTCAAGTAAGTACGTTTCGCCGATAATCATACCTTTATCGACAGCTTTACACATATCATACACAGTAAGAGCGGTAGCCGAAGCAGCTGTTAAAGCTTCCATTTCAACACCGGTGCTACCTTCTGTTTTAACTTTTACTTCAATGAGTAAACGATATTGTTCTTCTGATTGTTTCCAATCGAAAGAAACGTCAACACCTTTTAATAGTAAAGGATGGCACATTGGGATAATATCAGAAGTTCGTTTCGCAGCCATAATGCCTGCGATTTGCGCAACTGCTAATACGTCACCTTTCCCAATTTCATTGTGAGAGATTTTATCGTAAATTTCTTTCGTAACGACAATGCTAGAGCACGCAATTGCTGTTCGAACGGTTGCTTTTTTGTCACTTATATCAACCATCTTCGCGCGTCCTTGGTCATTAAAGTGTGTAAATGAAGACATGGAATTCCTCCTTGAAGTAATTTCTATTGAATATATAAAGTTTAATCGAGATAAAAAAAATTGCAAATATGAGGTGAGAAACGATGGTAGAAAAACGAATTCCAATTCAAGTTGCTGAGGCAGTAGAACGGGTAATGAAATATGCAAAGCATGGTGAAGTAGAAGAAATTTCTATTACGGAAAGTTACGGGAGAATTCTCGGGGAAGATGTTGTCTCAGATCATGACGTTCCTCATTTTGATCGTTCCCCTTACGATGGTTTCGCCATTCGAGCAGAAGATACGAAAGAAGCAACTCAAGAGAATCCAGTTGAATTTGAAGTAATAGGAGAAATCGGGGCAGGTTCTGTTTTTACAGAAGAAGTAGGATCTTTTCAGGTGGTTCGTATTATGACAGGAGCAGCTATTCCACAAGATTGCAATGCAGTCGTAATGCTAGAGCTGACAGAAGGGTTTGAGAAGAACGGGAAAACATATATGAAGTTAAAACGCCCTTTTAATAACGGTGACAATGTGTCGTTTAAAGGAGAAGATATAAAACAAAATCAAGTTCTCGTTCAGAAAGGCGTTGCAATTAATCCAGGTGTTGCCGCCTTATTAGCAACGTTTGGATATAGCACTGTGAAAGTTGTAAAACAGCCTGTTGTCGGTATTGTAACGACAGGAAGTGAATTATTAGAAGTACATGAGCCGTTAGAACCGGGGAAAATTAGAAATAGTAACTCGTATATGATCGCAGCTCAAATTATGAAAGCTGGCGGGAAAGTTCGTTATTATGGTCAACTGGCGGATGAGTTAGATGCATGTTTTACAGCTGTTCAATCAGCGGTGGATGAGGTCGACATTTTAATTACAACAGGCGGTGTATCAGTAGGAGATTATGACTACTTACCAGCTATTTATGAAAGGTTACAGGCAAATGTACTCTTTAATAAGATAGCCATGAGGCCCGGAAGTGTAACGACAGTAGCTGAAGTTGATGGAAAGTTACTCTTTGGTTTATCAGGAAATCCGTCTGCTTGTTATGTAGGCTTTGAATTATTTGTGCATCCAATTATAAAAACGTATTTGTATGCGAAGGAACCTCACGTATATAGAGCGGATGCTATTTTACAAAAAGATTTTCCAAAGCCAAATCCATTTACTCGTTTCGTAAGAGCGAACGTAACAATTGTGGACGGGGCGTTACAAGCGATGCCAGTTGGTTTAGATAAATCGAGTGCGGTATCTTCACTTGCAGATGCGAATGCTTTTATCGTGTTACCTGGAGGAACGAGAGGATTTGAGACCGGAATGAAAGTATCCGTATTATTGTTAGAGCACTCTGAGGGATGTGATTGGCCATGGGCAAAGCCCCTTCAATCTTACAAATAGTAGGATATCAAAATAGCGGGAAAACAACACTTGTTGTGAAAGTGGTGCATGCATTAGCTGAACGAAAAATGAAAGTTGCTACAATTAAACATCACGGGCACGGAGGCTTTCCAGAAGTAGCGCAAAAAGATAGCGAAAGACACCGTAAAGCTGGTGCTGTCGTAAGTAGTGTAGAAGGTGCTGGATTGCTTTCACTTTCTTCACTAAGAAAGAAATGGTCCTTGCAAGAAATTATTCGCTTATATGAGTTTTTTGAAGTGGATACAATTTTAATAGAAGGCTATAAAAAAGAGAATTACTCGAAAGTAGTGTTACTTCGTTCTGCGGAAGACATTGAGCTTTTACATAAAGTAGAAAATATAGTGGCGGTTATTACGTGGTATGATGTTCCGGCAAATATACGAGAAGAATATAAAGTATTTCATATAACAGAAGAAGAGTTGTACATAGACTGGTTTTTACAAACGGTTAGGAGTGCGAAATGATAAATACATATTATGAAGTAATTGATACAGAAATCTCAATTGAAGAAGTAACGAAGAAAGTAATTCGACGTGAATGCGGTGCTGTTACAACATTTATTGGAACGGTTAGAGAGTTTACGAAAGGGCGTCGTACATTATACTTAGAGTATGTTGCTTATAAGACGATGGCAGAAAAGATGCTAGAGAAAATTGGCTTGGAAGTGAAAGAGAAATGGCCAGGTACATATGTTGCGATTACACATCGCATCGGTACGTTGCAAATTTCTGATATAGCGGTTGTTGTTGCTGTTTCAACACCACACCGTAAAGCGGCTTATGAAGCGAACGAATATATTATGGAACGCATAAAACAAATTGTTCCGATTTGGAAAAAGGAGTTTTGGGAAGATGGTGACTCATGGATTGGTGATCAATTAGAAAAAACACCATATCCGGCGGGAGAGCCTGGGAAGGAGCTATAAGTATGATTAGAGTATTGTTATTTGCGCACTTGCAAGAAGAAGCAGGGACAAGTGAATTACAAATAGAGAAAGAAAATATTACGGTTGCACAGTTAAAAGATGTTGTTGCGAACGAATATAATGTACCAGTTTCAGAGCCAATTATGGTTGCGATTAATGAAGAATACGCAAATGAAGATGACAGGGTCCAATCTGGTGATGTTGTTGCACTAATTCCACCAGTGAGCGGTGGTTAATATTGGATTCATTAAAACGACTTTCCTACATAGGGAAAGTCGTTTTTTTATGGCAGTTTTGAGAACACTAATCTATAGAACAAGGAGGGAACTATGAAAAAAATATGTGTAGTTATCACAATGCTATGTGTGGCCTTTTTCTCTTCTCCAAGCGATTCTTTCGCGAAAGAATCAAGAGAACAGCTTTTAGAGAGTGCATTATCAAATAGGTACTATTCAGTTATTAGACAAGTGACAGAAGATCAATATGAATGTGCTTCAGTTATAGATATAAAGCGTCTCGGCAAGAAAGATGAATTTGTTCCTAGATACGAAGTGAAGCTACAATTTCTTACATTTCAAGGAGCGCATAATCCGCCGAACGATAAAGTTACGCTTACTTTGGAAGATCATTTAGATCACGTAAAGATAAAGAAAGTGGAGCGAGAAAAGAATGTTTCTGACGTTATTGCAGAAAAAGTTTGTGAACGGGAAAAAGAAAAAATAAAAGCTCACTCTAACGACTTAGAGTGATAATCTATGGCATTTAGTAAAGAAAGGTAATGAGTGATGGATATATTTTTAGCGATTTTACCAGCTATATTTTGGGGAAGTATTGTGCTATTTAACGTAAAACTGGGCGGGGGCCCGTATAGTCAAACGCTCGGAACAACGTTTGGAGCACTTATTTTCTCAATTGTTGTTTATATTTTTATGAAGCCAGTATTAACACCTACCGTTATCGGAGTTGGAGTTGTGTCAGGTTTATTTTGGGCGCTTGGTCAGGCAAATCAATTGAAAAGTATTGATTTAATGGGTGTTTCGAGGACGATGCCAATTTCAACAGGACTTCAATTAGTCGCGACGACTTTATTTGGCGTTATCGTATTTCATGAATGGTCCACGACAATATCGGTCGTCCTTGGGATTTTAGCGCTCGTTTGTATTATTATCGGTGTTATTTTAACATCGCTTCAAAGTGAAGAAGAAAAGAATGCAGAGCAAGCAGCAAACTTTAAAAGAGGTATCGTAATTTTATTAATTTCAACAGTCGGTTATTTAGTTTACGTAGTAGTAATTAGGTTATTTAACGTAGATGGCTGGTCGGCTTTGTTGCCACAAGCAGTTGGTATGGTGTTAGGTGGGATTTTGCTTACCTTTAAACATCATCCATTTAATAAATATGCAATTCGAAATATTATTCCAGGATTAATTTGGGCAGCTGGAAATATGTTTTTATTCATTTCACAGCCGCGTGTTGGAGTCGCAACAAGTTTCTCGCTATCGCAAATGGGAATTATTATTTCCACGCTTGGTGGGATCCTTATATTAGGTGAAAAGAAAACGAAACGTCAATTAACGGGTATCGTTGTCGGTATCGTTTTTATTATCGCAGCCGGAATTATGTTAGGTATAGCCAAAAGTTAAAGGAGGTATGGAAATGTATAGTGATTTAGCAGGGAAAGTTGTCGTTATTACAGGATCAGCAACTGGTCTCGGAAGAGCGATGGGAGTAAGGTTTGCTAAGGAAAAAGCGAAAGTGGTTATTAATTATCGTTCACGAGAATCAGAAGCGAATGATGTGTTAGAAGAAATTAAAAAGGTAGGCGGCGAAGCGATTGCTGTAAAAGGTGATGTAACCGTCGAATCAGATGTTGTGAATCTTATTCAATCTGCTGTGAAAGAGTTTGGTACGCTTGACGTTATGATTAATAATGCAGGGATAGAAAACGCGGTACCGTCGCATGAAATGCCGCTTGAAGATTGGAATAGGGTAATTAATACAAATTTAACAGGTGCTTTTTTAGGAAGTCGTGAAGCGATTAAATATTTTGTAGAACATGATATTAAAGGGTCTGTCATTAATATGTCTAGTGTTCATGAGAAAATTCCGTGGCCACTATTTGTGCACTATGCAGCAAGTAAGGGTGGCATTAAACTGATGACAGAAACGTTAGCGCTAGAATATGCGCCAAAAGGTATTCGAGTAAATAATATAGGACCAGGTGCAATTAATACGCCAATCAATGCAGAAAAGTTTGCTGATCCTAAAAAACGTGCTGACGTAGAAAGTATGATACCTATGGGCTATATTGGAAAACCTGAAGAAATCGCAGCAGTAGCAACTTGGCTTGCTTCATCAGAGGCGAGTTACGTAACGGGAATTACGCTATTTGCAGATGGTGGAATGACGTTATATCCATCGTTTCAAGCTGGGCGTGGGTAATATAAAAGGACGAAGAGATAAAACTCTTCGTCCTTTTTTTACAAAAAAAATAGCGTTCGGCTATTTTAAAATTAATGATTAATTGTATCTTGAAGAAATTCTGTTGCTTGATGTTCAGTAACATTTTGTACGAGCGCGACTTCGCTGATCATCATTTTTCGTGCATTATCTAGCATTTGTTTTTCGCTCGCATTTAATGTTCTCTCTTTATTACGGCGAAGTAAATCCCGAACCACTTCTGCGCTATCTTGTAAATTGCCATTTTTCATTTTTTCCATATTCATTGTATATCTTTGTTTCCATGAGAGTGATGGGTCTGACTCCCCGTTTTGAAATTCAAGAAGTATATCATCTAACGTACCTCGATCAACGATATAACGAATACCTGATTTTTTTAATTGTTCCATCGGAAGCATTACTTGCATATCTTTACTAATGATGCGTATCACACAATATTGACGTGAAGTACCTAATATTTCTTTCTCTTCAATTGCTTCGATGATTCCTGCACCGTGCATTGGATAAACGATTTTATCACCAATTTGAAACAAATCATCCACCTCCATATGTGGTAACCACTTTTAATGATAGCATACGTATGTAAAAATGTCAAATTTTATATAATAACATAACATTTATATTCGAGTCAATAAGATAAAGTGCTTTTTTTATGTTTTTTTTGAACTTATTTATCCCGCATTAACGGGCGATAAGACCCCCATCTCAAAATTTAGAGAAAGCAAAGAAGTTAGGTGGGGGTCGGGCTGATTAAAGTTTCACTTTATAGTGATTTTTTTAGAAAAATAGTACAGGTGAGAAAGAAGGCATATCCACTTATTTTTAAGCATAAAATGTAAAAGCGCTAATACAATATACCTAAATCCGTTCTTTGCAAAGGAGGGAGAGAAGGTGGGGCGCACAATAAAAATTGATATTACAAATAAAGTTGTAGCTAAATTTAGACCAAATTATTTGGAATTATATACGAGTAAATTTATGATAGGTAAGTTTTATGTCTATACTGAAGATAAAAAATATGTGTTAGAAGACGGATATATATATGAGAATGGAAAGTTTTATCGCATCATAGATACGCACCGTGGCAATAATCAAGCGGCGGAGGGCTGCGATCTAGGATGGTGTTAACATGATTCGTGTGAAAGTGTTTGATGAAAGTCACGAAAAAGACTTAGAAGACGCTGTGAATGTGTTTTTGAAAAAGATTGATGATAGCAACTTTGTAGATATTAAGTATCAAGTTGGTGTTTCCATTAACGACGATGAAAACCAAATTTATTGTTTTTCAGCAATGATCGTTTATAAAACATAAAAAAGAGCTGGCTCACC
>NZ_JBNLYE010000006.1:0-58310 GCF_050172095.1 Bacillus sp. GMs2/2 | reverse complement strand
CTAAACACGAGTCAAATGACTCGTGTTTTTTCGTGTTTTCTTTTATAATCCATAGTAATTAAAAAAATGTGCTTAAATAATTACTATTTTGATTAAATGCAGGGGAATGTGGTTAGGATAGTGAATAAGCAAAAGAGTTGCAAATTTTATTAATACGTATATAATTAAAGTCAAAGATAGTCAAAGTCAATAAAGGTGGCGGATAAATGAGAAATATATCTGATATCATTGAGCAATATCTAAAGCAAGTTATTGACTTAAGTAATAATAATGTGATTGAAATCAAAAGAAATGAGATTGCGGATCGATTCGAGTGCGTACCATCTCAAATCAATTATGTAATCAATACCCGTTTTACATTAGAAAGAGGATTTATAGTAGAAAGTAAACGTGGTGGAGGAGGTTACATTCGCATTATAAAAGTCAAACTGCATGATGATATAGACATTATTGATCAAATGCTTCATATGATTGATCATAGCGTTGCACAAGGGAATGCAGAGAGTATGATTATACGTTTATTAGAAGAGGGAATCATAACAGGCCGTGAAGCAAAACTAATGTTAAGTGTACTAGATCGTTCTGTATTATCAATAGATATTCCTTCTCGAGATGAACTTAGGGCTCGAATATTATGCGCAATGTTAAGAACACTGAAATATAAATAAATACAGCTTTTGTAAAAGAATGATAATTAAGATAGGGCAGTTAAATATTGTAGAAGTTTTGAAAAAGAGCATGTACTTTTATCTAAATGGATTAAGGAAAGAGGACAATCTAGTAATGTATGAAAAGTATCATGAGGTAGATCGTTCCTGTTGTAAAGGTGGGGATATTGATGACTTGTCAAAACTGTAATATAAGACCAGCAACTTTACATTATACAAAAGTAATCAACGAGAAGAAGGCGGAAGTTCATCTTTGTGAGCAATGTGCAGAGCAAAGTGGCTATACGTCTTTCTTTCAATCATCACAGTCTAACTTTTCATTTCATGATGTATTTGCTGGTTTATTACACGGTGAATCAACAATGTTTGGAGAAGGAAAAAACGGGTTTTCAAATACAAATACAATAAGATGTCCAGGTTGTAAGATGACATACGAACATTTTACAAAGGTGGGACGCCTTGGTTGTGCTTCTTGTTACGATACATTTAAAGGACACTTAAACCCATTGTTAAAACGACTTCATGGTGGACATACAGAACATTGTGGAAAAATTCCGGAACGAATGGAAGGAAATATCCACTTAAAGAAAGAATTAGATGAACTAAAACTTATTCTGAAACAATATGTACAGAATGAGGAGTTTGAGAAAGCTGCTGAGGTAAGAGATGAAATTCGAGGGCTTGAAACTCAGCTTAGTGAGCATAGAGAGGGGGAGTAGTTCTATGTCACTGGACAAAATTATGAATGAAGCGATTAGTCCATGGATGAAGGGGGATGGCCCTGATTCTGATATTGTTTTAAGTAGTCGAATTCGTTTGGCTCGTAATTTTAAGCAATATCAATTTTCTACTATGCAAAACGAAGAGGAAGCTCAAAAGGTTCAAGAATTATTTAAAAAGAAATTTATAAATAAAGCGGTAGAGCCCTTTGGGAAGTTTGGACTATTAAAAATGAATGAATTAACGCCTCTTCAAAGGAGAGTTTTAGTCGAAAAGCATTTAATTAGTCCAAATCTAGCAGGGACTGAATATGGAGCATGTCTGTTATCAGAAAGCGAACACATTAGTGTGATGCTTAATGAGGAAGACCACATTAGGATTCAGTGCCTATTTCCAGGACTACAGTTATCAAAGGCGCTTCAAAGCGCCAATCAAATAGATAATTGGATTGAGAAAGAGGTTGAATATGCTTTTGATGAATCACTTGGATATATTACGAGTTGTCCTACTAACGTTGGTACAGGATTAAGAGCTTCTGTAATGATTCATTTACCAGGGCTGGTTTTAACAAAAAGAATTAGCCGTATTATACAAGTAATTCAAAAATTAGGTTTAGTAGTAAGAGGAATATACGGTGAAGGTAGCGAAGCGTTAGGTAATATATTTCAAGTATCAAATCAAATGACGCTAGGGAAATCCGAAGAAGATATTATTGCAGATTTAAAGAGTGTCATGCAGCAAATTATACAACAAGAAAAATTGGCCAGAGAATTAATTGTACAAAATTCGAGTATTGAGCTTGAAGATAAGGTTTATCGTTCTTACGGTATACTAGCAAATAGTCGTTTAATTCAATCTGCAGAAGCGGCAACTTGCTTATCGGATGTACGACTTGGTATTGATCTAGGATATATAAAAGGTATATCGAGAAATATTTTGACTGAGCTAATGGTTCTTACGCAACCTGGTATTTTACAACAATACGCAGGAGGACCTTTAGGACCAGAAGAAAGAGATTATCGAAGAGCAACCTTAATCCGTGAGCGATTACGTATTGAAAAAAACTAAGCGCAAGTAGGAGGCGATTTCTATGATGTTTGGAAGATTTACAGAAAGAGCACAGAAAGTATTAGCTTTATCTCAAGAGGAAGCAATTCGCATTGGGCATAATAACATTGGAACAGAACATATTTTACTTGGGCTTGTACGCGAAGGTGAAGGAATTGCAGCAAAAGCGTTAATTGCTCTTGGATTGAGCCCGGAGAAAGTGCAAAAAGAGGTAGAAGCGTTAATTGGACGTGGAACAGAAGCTTCTCAAACTGTACATTATACACCTCGTGCTAAAAAAGTTATTGAATTGTCTATGGATGAAGCGCGTAAGCTAGGACATTCTTACGTTGGAACAGAACATATTTTACTTGGCTTAATCCGTGAAGGTGAAGGTGTAGCGGCACGTGTTTTAAATAATTTAGGCGTCAGCCTCAACAAAGCAAGACAACAAGTGTTACAACTTCTTGGAAGTAACGAAGCAAGTTCAGGTCACCAAGGTGGTTCATCGACAAATGCAAATACACCGACACTAGACAGTTTAGCGCGCGACTTAACAGTTGTTGCACGTGAGAATCGTTTGGATCCTGTTATTGGACGTAGTAAAGAAATTCAACGTGTAATTGAAGTGTTAAGCCGTAGAACAAAAAACAATCCAGTGTTAATTGGAGAGCCTGGTGTAGGTAAAACAGCAATTGCTGAAGGGTTAGCACAGCAAATCGTAAATAATGAAGTTCCTGAAACGTTAAGAGATAAGCGTGTTATGACACTAGATATGGGAACAGTGGTAGCTGGGACGAAATATCGTGGTGAGTTTGAAGATCGTTTAAAGAAAGTAATGGATGAAATACGTCAAGCAGGGAATATTATTCTATTTATTGATGAACTTCATACATTAATCGGTGCAGGTGGAGCAGAAGGTGCAATCGATGCATCAAATATTTTAAAACCATCTTTAGCACGCGGAGAATTACAATGTATTGGTGCGACAACTTTAGATGAGTATCGTAAATATATTGAAAAGGATGCAGCTTTAGAGAGACGTTTCCAGCCAATTCATGTTGATGAGCCGAGTCTAGAAGAATCAACTCAAATCTTGAAAGGTTTACGCGATCGTTATGAGGCCCATCACCGTGTGTCTATTACAGATGATGCAATTGATGCAGCTGTGAAACTTTCCGATCGTTATATTACGGATCGTTTCTTACCAGATAAAGCAATTGATTTAATTGATGAAGCTGCTTCAAAGGTTCGCTTACGTTCTTATACAACACCACCAAACTTAAAAGAGCTTGAAGTGAAGCTTGAGGAAATTCGAAAAGAAAAAGATGCGGCTGTACAAAGTCAAGAGTTTGAAAAGGCTGCTTCCTTACGTGATATGGAACAACGCTTACGTGAGAAATTGGAAGATACAAAGCGTCAGTGGAAAGAACAACAAGGAAAAGAAAATTCAGAGGTTACGGTAGAAGATATTGCAAATGTCGTTTCTACATGGACACGTATCCCTGTTTCTAAACTTGCACAAACAGAGACTGATAAATTATTAAACTTAGAATCCATTCTTCATGATCGTGTCATCGGCCAGGATGAAGCGGTAGTGGCTGTAGCGAAAGCTGTTCGTCGTGCAAGAGCAGGACTGAAAGATCCGAAACGTCCAATTGGTTCATTTATTTTCTTAGGACCAACAGGTGTAGGTAAAACAGAATTAGCAAGAGCGTTAGCAGAATCTATGTTCGGTGATGAGGATGCAATGATTCGCATTGATATGTCTGAGTATATGGAGAAACATTCAACTTCTCGCTTAGTTGGTTCTCCTCCAGGATATGTTGGGTATGAAGAAGGCGGACAATTAACAGAGAAGGTTCGTCGTAAGCCGTATTCAGTTGTCCTATTAGATGAAGTAGAGAAGGCGCATCCTGATGTATTTAATATTTTACTACAGGTATTGGAAGATGGTCGTTTAACTGATTCTAAAGGACGTACAGTTGACTTCCGTAATACGATTGTTATTATGACGTCTAACGTTGGTGCTGAGGCGTTAAAACGTAACAAACATCTTGGATTTAACGTACAAGATGAAAGCCGTGATTATTCGGATATGAAAGGTAAAGTAATGGATGAGCTGAAAAAGGCATTTCGTCCAGAATTCTTAAACCGTATTGATGAAATTATCGTATTCCATATGCTTGAGAAAAAACATATTCAAGAAATTGTGACTCTTATGGTAAATCAGTTAGTGAATCGCTTAAAAGAACAAGAAATTGAATTGCAATTAACAGAAGGGGCGATTGCAGCTATTGCTGATAAAGGGTTTGATCGTGAATATGGTGCTCGTCCACTACGTAGAGCAATTCAGAAGCATGTAGAAGATAGACTATCGGAAGAACTTTTAAAAGGTGCTATTGAGAAAGGACAAAAAGTTATCTTTGATGTAGAAGGGGAAACATTTGTCATTCATAGTGCTGAAAAGGTAAAATAAGTATAGACAAACTAAGAGGGCTACGAGATAGCCCTCTTTCTTGTACGAGAAGGTCAAATGTTTATAGATGAAAGCGAAGTGAAATATAAAAAGATATGGCTAAAAAGAAAACAAAATTCACATGTCAAGAGTGTGGTTATCAATCACCAAAATATATGGGTAAATGTCCAGGGTGTGGTCAATGGAATTCGCTTGTTGAAGAGATGGAACCCGTTGTATCATCCAGACGCCTAAATTATGCAAATGCAATTCAAACAGAAGTAACAAAACCAAGACGTCTTACAGAAGTAGAAACAAAGTCTGAGGCACGTATTGAAACAAAATTTCAGGAGTTTAACCGTGTACTAGGTGGCGGAATTGTAGATGGATCTTTAGTACTTATTGGTGGGGACCCTGGGATTGGAAAATCAACGTTATTATTACAGATTTCCTCGCAATTAGCAGATGCTTCATATGATGTATTGTATATATCAGGTGAGGAGTCAGCAAAGCAGATTAAACTTCGTGCAGATCGTTTACATGTAAATGGTAGTAATCTATTTGTTGTATCAGAGACAGATTTACAGCGTATTGCAGCACATATTGAAGAGATGAATCCTGCTTTTGTTGTTATTGATTCTATTCAAACGATACATTTACCTGAGGTGACATCAGCTCCTGGTAGCGTGGCGCAAGTACGTGAATGTACAGCAGAATTAATGAAACTTGCAAAAACAAAGGGAATCCCAATTTTCATCGTAGGACATGTGACAAAAGAAGGTGCAATTGCGGGGCCGCGTATGCTAGAACATATGGTCGATGCAGTTCTTTACTTTGAAGGAGATCGACACCATACATATCGTATTTTACGAGCTGTAAAGAATCGTTTTGGTTCTACGAATGAAATGGGTATCTTTGAAATGAAAGAACTTGGCCTTGCAGAAGTCTTAAATCCTTCTGAAATTTTCCTTGAGGAAAGACCAGTTGGAGTTGCAGGTTCAACAGTAGTTGCCTCAATGGAAGGAACAAGACCAGTTTTAGTAGAAATACAGGCATTAATTTCCCCTACTAGTTTTGGAAATCCTCGAAGAATGGCGACAGGAATTGATCATAATCGTGTCTCGCTTATTATGGCGGTACTAGAGAAAAGAACAGGTTTACTATTACAAAATCAAGATGCGTATTTAAAAGTAGCTGGTGGTTTGAAATTAGATGAACCGGCAATTGATTTAGCTGTTGCCTTAAGTATAGCTTCAAGTTTTAGAGATAAATCTACGGCACCAACTGATGCGGTAATAGGAGAAGTTGGATTAACTGGAGAAATAAGAAGAGTATCAAGAATCGAACAACGTGTACAAGAAGCAGCTAAATTAGGATTTCAACGTGCTATCATTCCTAGAAAAAATTTAGGGGGGTGGACAATTCCAGAGGGGATTGAGGTTGTAGGTGTTTCTAATTTAGGAGAAGCGCTTCGTTTGACATTAGGAGGCTAGGCTATGGAAGAAAATAAGCAACGTGTCAAAAGTATAATTAATATTTTACAGCTCGTGGCCCCGGGAACACCACTGCGCGAAGGGATAGATAATGTACTTCGCGCACAAACAGGGGGACTAATTGTTCTTGGGTATAATGAGCAGATTAAAAGCATTGTTGATGGTGGTTTTCATATTAATTGCGCATTCTCTCCTGCTAGTTTATATGAATTAGCAAAAATGGATGGAGCACTTATTTTAAATGAAACTGGAAGTAAAATTTTAATTGCAAACGCACAGTTAGTTCCGGATTCATCTATTGATTCTATTGAAACAGGTATGCGTCACCGAACAGCAGAGCGTGTAGCAAAGCAGACGGGCAGCCTTGTTGTGGCCATTTCACAAAGACGTAATGTAATTACGCTATATCAAGGGAACTTACGTTATACATTAAAAGATATAGGTGTCATTTTAACAAAAGCAAATCAAGCAATTCAAACGCTAGAAAAATATAAGGCTGTATGGAATGACGGCATTACGAATTTGGGTATTCTAGAATTTGAAGAGGTCGTTACAATGTCCGAGGTGGTTCACGTTTTACATAGTGTTGAAATGGTGCTGCGTATAAAAAATGAAATATTGAGCTATATTCATGAGTTAGGAACAGAAGGTAGGTTAATTCGTTTACAGCTTACAGAATTACTAGCTGATTTAGAGGCAGAGGCAGCATTGTTAATTAAAGATTATCACCAGGAGAAAACACAAGACCATCATCAAATCTTGAAAAAGTTACAAGATCTTGCAAATACACAACTTTTAGAGGATAGTGATTTAGTTAAATTACTTGGCTATCCAGGACAAACAAGCTTAGAAGAAAGTGTGACACCTAGAGGGTACCGAATCACAAGCAAGATTTCTCGTGTTCCGCCACTTATTATCGAGAATTTAATTAATCGATTTAAAACATTGCAAGGTGTTTGCCGAGCAACTATTAATGAATTGGATGATGTGGAAGGAATTGGGGAAGTGAGAGCGAAGAAAATACGAGAAGGTCTAAAAAGAATTCAAGAGCATCTCTATATGAGTAGACACAATTAAGAATATTACATTGATTCTATAATATAACGACACTAGAACATTTTTGGTATATGATATGATATATTGGTAAATAAAACTATTTACAAAAAAACACGTCCGCTTTTGCATTCGGCGTTTTGATTAGCGAAACAATGGTTAATAATGAGTAGGAGGTGGTTGGATGTTAAAACGGATTGTACAGCTCTTCTTTTTAGTGATCGGGGGAGCGTTAGGGATTTACTTAATCCCAAAAATTATTAATGTATTAGATATCGGTGCGGTTCCTTTGTTGGAAGGATCGTATGTTCGTGCAATTATTGGTGCAATTATTTTATTTTTAACAACATTTTGGCTTGTGGATTATATTGTTCAACTTATTAAGCATATTGAAGAGGCTCTTGTAAAGGCGCCTGTAGCAGATGTTTTATTTGGTACATTAGGATTAATCTCTGGTCTTATTGTTGCATATTTAATTTTGATACCAATTCGTGAATTTACAATTCCAGTTATTAGTACGGTGTTGCAAGTATTCTTCACCCTTTTACTTGGATATTTAGGATTCCAAGTAGGATTTAAAAAGAGGAATGAATTGCTAGGATTATTTACATTACCCCAACGCGGAGGTAAGAAGAAAAACAATAGTGAGAATGAAGAGGTAGAGGTCGAAGCAGAAAAATCTACGACTCATTGGAAAATTCTCGATACGAGTGTAATTATTGACGGACGTATTGCAGATATTTGCCAAACAAAGTTTTTAGAAGGAACAATTGTCATTCCGCAATTCGTATTAGAAGAGCTTCAGCATATTGCCGATTCTTCAGATGCTTTAAAGCGTAATCGTGGCCGCAGAGGGCTAGACATTTTAAATCGTATTCAAAAGGAGATGCCAATTCCGGTAGAAATTTATGAAGGCGATTTCGATGATATCCAAGAAGTAGATAGCAAGCTTGTAAAGTTGGCAAAAATCACTGGTGGAACTGTAGTAACAAACGATTTCAATTTAAACAAAGTTTCTGAATTACAAGGGGTTACGGTGTTAAACATTAATGATTTAGCTAATGCGATTAAACCAGTCGTACTCCCTGGTGAAGAATTAAGTGTTTATGTTGTGAAAGATGGTAAAGAACAGAATCAAGGTGTTGCATACTTAGATGATGGTACGATGATTGTAGTAGAAGATGGTAGAGAGTATGTGGGTTCACAACTTGATGTACTTGTTACTAGCGTATTACAAACATCGGCTGGTCGTATGATTTTTGCAAAACGTAAATTGCTAGAAAAAGCATTATAAGTAGAGGATTATTAATATGTATACATTAATTATTCCGGCAGCGGGCCAAGGAAAACGAATGGGTGCTGGTAAAAATAAGTTATTTTTACTTATAGATGAAGTACCAATTATTGTGCACACATTGCGTGCTTTTGAAAAAGATAAAGCGTGCAAAAGTATTATTATGGCAATTAACGAAGAAGAACGCCCATATTTTGAAGAGTTAATGCAGAAGTACCAGATTGAAAAGCACGTACAATTTATTCAGGGTGGAGCCGAAAGACAAGATAGCGTATATAACGCACTTCAGTATGCGAGTGGTGTCGAATATGTTCTTGTGCATGACGGGGCGCGCCCGTTCGTAAGGAATAAAGTGATTCGCGATGTATTAACTGCAGCAGAAAAATATGGAGCTTCCATTTGTGCAGTGCCAGTAAAAGATACTGTTAAGAAAGTAGAGCAGGGTGTTGTTGTAGAAACGGTAGAGCGATCTCAACTTAACGCTGTACAAACACCACAAGGATTCTCTGTTTCTCTTTTGCTAGAAGCTCATAGAAGCGCAAAGCAAAGTTGTTTTCTTGGCACAGATGATGCAAGTCTCGTAGAACGTGTTGGGAAGCAAGTAGGTGTAGTAGAGGGGAGTTACTATAATATTAAAGTGACGACTCCGGAAGATCTATTAATTGCTGAAAGTTTCCTACGTGTTCAGAAGAAATAATGTTGATGATGTGTTAATAAAGAAAAGCTCGGCAACAGCCGGGCTTTTCTTTATAAGGATAGCGATATAATATAGAGTCATAAAGCTCAGTAGTTTAGCTTAAGGAGGAAGTAAGGATGTTTCGAATTGGACAAGGTTTTGATGTACATGAATTTGCGGAAGGGCGCCCGTTGATTATTGGTGGAATTACAATTCCACACGAGAAAGGATTAATTGGTCATTCAGATGCAGATGTATTGTTACATACGATTGCTGATGCATGTTTAGGTGCGATTGCAGCAGGAGATATCGGAAAGCATTTTCCTGATACAGACCCAGCTTTTAAAGATGCAGATTCAGCTGTATTGTTACAAAAAGTTTGGGAATTTGTGCGTGAACAAGGTTACGAGTTAGGAAATTTAGATTGTACAATTATTGCTCAAAAACCAAAAATGGCACCACATATTGAGAGCATGCGTAAGCGCATTAGTGAACTGCTAGAAACGTCTATCAATAACATTAATGTAAAGGCAACAACAACAGAAAAATTAGGATTTACAGGTAGAGAAGAAGGGATTGCTTCTCAAGCGGTTGTTTTATTACAGAAAAAATAATGGTTTTTAATTCGTAAGATGGATAATCACATTTTTTTGGTGTACAATTATAGAATGTGTTGACATTAAGAATGGAAGGTGTACCAATTATGGAAAAGCAAGTGAGAGTGCGCTACGCGCCAAGTCCAACAGGACACTTACATATCGGAAATGCGCGTACGGCATTATTTAATTATTTATTTGCTCGTCATTTAGATGGCAAATTTATTATTCGTATTGAAGATACTGATGTAAAACGTAACGTGGCTGGTGGAGAAGAAAGCCAATTAAAATACTTGAAATGGCTCGGTATGGACTGGGATGAAGGTGTTGATGTTGGTGGTGAATTTGGACCATATCGCCAAACAGAGCGTTTAGATATTTATAAAAAATTATATGAAGATTTATTAGAGCGTGGTCTAGCTTATAAATGTTATATGACAGAAGAAGAGCTAGAAGCAGAGCGTGAAGGACAAATCGCTCGCGGTGAAACACCTCGTTACGCAGGTAACCACCGTGAATTAACTGAAGAACAAGTGAAAGAATTTGAAGCTGAGGGACGTATTCCAAGTATTCGTTTCCGTGTACCAGCTAATCGTGACTACACATTCAAAGATATTGTAAAAGATGAAGTTGCGTTCCATTCAAATGATTTCGGTGATTTTGTTATTGTGAAAAAAGATGGAATTCCAACTTATAACTTTGCAGTAGCAGTAGATGATCATCTAATGGAAATTACACATGTACTTCGTGGTGATGATCATATTTCAAATACACCGAAACAAATGATGATTTATGAAGCTTTCGGCTGGGATATTCCACAATTCGGTCATATGACTCTAATTGTTAATGAAAGTCGTAAAAAGTTAAGTAAGCGTGATGAATCTATTATTCAATTTATTGAGCAATATAAAGAGCTTGGGTATCTTCCAGAAGCAATCTTTAACTTTATTGCACTACTAGGTTGGTCTCCGGTAGGAGAAGAAGAAATCTTCTCTAAAGATGAGTTTATCAAAATGTTCGATGCAGCTCGTTTATCAAAATCACCTGCATTATTTGATTCTCAAAAACTAAAATGGATGAACAACCAGTATATGAAAAAGCAAGATTTAGATACGGTTGTAGAGTTAAGTTTACCGCATTTAGTGAAAGCTGGACGTGTGGGAGAAACTTTAAGCGAACAAGACCAAGCTTGGATTCGTGATGTAATTGCTTTATACCATGAACAAATGAGTTTTGGAGCTGAAATTGTAGAGCTTTCTGAAATGTTCTTTAAAGATCATGTTGATTATGAAGAAGAAGGACAAGAAGTATTAAATGGTGAACAAGTACCTGAAGTACTTCGTGCATTTGCTGGTCAAATAGAAGCTCTAGAAGCAATGGAGCCAGCAGCAATTAAGGCAGCGATTAAAGCAGTTCAAAAGGAAACAGGTCATAAAGGTAAAAACCTATTTATGCCAATCCGTGTTGCAACTACAGGACAAACGCATGGTCCAGAGCTTCCGAATGCTATTGCACTTCTTGGAAAAGAAAAAGTTTTAAATCGTCTTCAAAAAGTAATTGGTTAACATTTTCTAGGTTTAGAAATATAATAAGTATACCTAAAACCTAATAAGGAAAAGCGACGAGAAGGAGAAGTAGAAAATCAGGCTTTTTACAGAGAGAACCACCTTTAGGCTGGGAGTGGTTTATAAGCAGATTTTTGAAATGCCCCTTCGAGTCTTCTGCTGAACAGCGAATTGCTTCGTGGGATGTCTTAGGCCGCAAAGTAAGCAGAAGCGGTGTACACCGTTATCATGGATGAGTTTGAGGTTTTTTTAAGCCTAAACAGAGTGGAACCGCGCTTAAAAGGCGTCTCTGTCAATATGACAGAGACGCCTTTTTTTTATACCGTGTAAATAGGTATGAATATAGAATTTATCTCCTTATATAAAGAATTAGGGGAGAAGTGATGAGTTAGGGGAGTTAGTTCGTTCGACAAAAAAGCAGCCCATAAAGGGGAGGGAACACCGATGTTTAAGAGGCTTCGGGAAGATATTGAAGTCGTTTTTGAACAGGATCCAGCGGCAAGAGGTTATTTCGAAGTCATTTTAACTTACTCTGGATTACATGCAGTTTGGGCCCATCGAATTGCACATGCTTTTTATAAAAGAAACTTTTTCTTTCTTGCACGTTTTGTTTCACAAGTGAGCCGCTTTTTTACTGGCATTGAGATCCATCCAGGAGCAACTATTGGTCGACGCTTTTTCATAGATCATGGAATGGGAGTTGTAATTGGAGAAACTTGTGAAATTGGTGATAATGTAACGATTTATCAAGGGGTTACATTAGGTGGTACAGGAAAAGAAAAAGGGAAGAGGCACCCAACAATTCAGGATAATGTATTAATTGCGACGGGTGCTAAAGTTCTTGGGTCTATTACTGTGGGAGAGAATTCTAAAATCGGAGCAGGGTCTGTCGTATTAAAAGAAGTTCCTGCACATTCTACAGTTGTAGGTATACCTGGCCGTGTCGTTATTCAAAATGGAGTAAAGATTGGTCAAGAATTAAATCACTCTGACCTTCCAGATCCGATTTTTGATAAATTAAAGGCTATGGAAGTAGAACTTGATAAATTGAAGAAACAATTGGAATTAAAGGTAGAAAGGAAGGATAAAAATGACTATTCACATTTATAATACGTTAACACGTCAAAAAGAAGAGTTTGTTCCATTAGAAGAAAATAAGGTAAAGATGTATGTATGCGGACCTACAGTTTATAACTACATTCATATTGGGAATGCAAGGCCTCCCATGGTATTCGATACAGTGCGTCGTTATTTAGAATACAAAGGATACGATGTGCAATATGTATCTAACTTTACGGACGTAGATGATAAATTAATTAAAGCGGCAAATGAATTAGGTGAAGATGTACCAACAATTGCTGATCGTTTTGTTGAAGCGTACTTTGAAGATGTAACAGCACTAGGTTGCAAACACGCAACAGTTCATCCTCGTGTAACAGAAAATATGGATATCATTATTGAATTTATTCAAGAACTTGTGAATAAAGGGTATGCATATGAATCAGAGGGTGATGTGTACTTTAAGACGAAGGAATTCGAAGGTTACGGTAAATTATCACATCAACCAATCGCAGATTTACGTCACGGTGCTCGTATTGAGGTAGGGGAAAAGAAACAAGACCCTCTTGATTTTGCTTTATGGAAAGCTGCGAAAGAAGGAGAAATCTTCTGGGAAAGCCCTTGGGGGCAAGGGCGTCCAGGATGGCATATTGAATGCTCAGCAATGGCGCGTAAGTACTTAGGGGATACGATTGACATTCATGCTGGTGGGCAAGACTTGGCGTTCCCGCATCATGAAAATGAAATTGCGCAGTCAGAGGCATTGACTGGAAAAACGTTTGCACGTTACTGGATGCATAATGGATATATTAATATTAACAATGAGAAGATGTCTAAATCGCTTGGTAACTTTATTTTAGTTCACGATATTATTAAGCAATACGACCCGCAGTTAATTAGATTCTTTATGTTATCAGTACACTATCGTCACCCGATTAACTTTAGTGAAGAGTTATTACAAAGTACGAATAATGGACTGGAAAGAATTAAAACAGCTTATGGAAACTTAAAGCATCGTATGGAGAGTAGTACGGATTTAACGGACCATAATGAGAAATGGTTAGCTGAAATAGAGAAATTCCAGACTGCATTTGAAGAGGCAATGAATGATGACTTTAACACTGCAAATGCAATCACCGAATTATACAACGTAGCAAATCATGCAAATCAATATTTACTTGAAGAGCATACATCTAAAGTTGTGATTGAAGCATACGTAAAACAACTGGAAACGTTATTTGATATTTTAGGATTAGAATTATCAAAAGAAGAATTACTGGATGAAGAAATTGAAGAGCTTATCCAAAAGCGCATTGAAGCTCGTAAAAATCGCGATTTCGCATTGTCTGATCAAATTCGTGACGATTTAAAAGAACGTAATATTATTTTAGAAGATACCGCTCAAGGTACAAGATGGAAAAGAGGATAAGGATGATTGATGCAAAGCAATTAAACAGCTTGGCGTTAGCGTATATGGGTGATGCGGTATATGAACAATATATCCGCTATCACCTCCTTCAAAAAGGAAAAGTTCGCCCTAATCAATTACATCGCTTAGGGACGAGCTTTGTTTCAGCAAAAGCACAGGCGAAAGTTGTTTATCATTTATTAGAGACGGCATTTTTGACAGAGGAAGAAGAGGCGGTATTAAGAAGAGGGCGTAATGCAAATTCAGGTACAGTTCCGAAAAATACGGATGTACAAACATATCGACATAGTACAGCCTTTGAAGCGCTAATTGGTTATCATCATTTATTAAATAATCGTGAAAGATTAGACGAAATTGTATATAAGGCAATTGCAGTTTTAGAAGAAAAGGAAGGGGGCACATCATCATGACTAGTGAATATATTATCGGACGTAACCCTGTAATTGAAGCGTTAAGATCAGGGAGAGATATTAATAAAATTTGGATCGCAGAAGGTGCTGCCAAAGGACAAGTACAAATTGTACTAGCGTTAGCGAAAGAAAATAAGATTATTTTACAACATGCACCAAAGAAAAAGTTAGATCAATTAGTTGAGGGTAATCATCAAGGTGTAATTGCTCAAGTAGCTGCATATCAGTATGCAGAGTTAGAAGATTTATTCAAAGTGGCAGAAAAACGTAATGAAGATCCGTTCTTCTTGATTTTAGATGAGATTGAAGATCCGCATAACCTAGGTTCTATTATGCGTACTGCTGATGCAACAGGAGCTCATGGAATTATTATTCCGAAGAGAAGAGCTGTGGGACTTACCGCATCAGTTGCGAAAGCATCAACAGGAGCGATTGAATACATTCCTGTTGCGCGCGTAACAAACTTATCTCGTACAATTGATGAATTAAAAGAGCGTGGACTTTGGATTGCTGGTACAGATGCCAAAGGGAAAACGGATTACCGTAATTTAGATGGTACAATGCCGATTGGATTAGTAATTGGTAGTGAAGGAAAAGGTATGAGTCGTATTATTGGTGAAAAGTGTGATTTCTTAATCACTCTACCGATGGTTGGTAAAGTTACATCCTTAAATGCTTCAGTAGCCGCAAGTTTGTTAATGTATGAGGTATATCGTAAACGTCACGAAATTGGTAAATAAAAAATGAACGATATTTTAATCGTTGACGGCTACAACATTATCGGAGCTTGGGGAGATTTGAAGAAACTGCGGGATATAGATTTACAATCATCAAGAGATGCGCTTATTGATAAGATGGCGGATTATCAAGGTTATACAGGTACAAAAGTGATGATAGTCTTTGATGCCTATACAGTCCATGGTATTGAAAAAAAGATGAAACAATCTCGTGTAGAAGTAATATTCACACGAAAGAATCAAACTGCAGACGAAAAGATAGAGCAACTTGCGATAGAGCTTAGAAATATAAATACACAAATATATGTTGCGACTTCTGATTATACAGAACAATGGGTTATATTTGGGCAAGGTGCCCTTCGAAAATCTGCGCGTGAATTAGAGTTGGAAGTACAAGCGATGGAACAACAAGTAAGAAGGCGTACAAAAGACACGAAAGAACAGCAGCCCGCCATGCGAAAGATATTTAGTAAGGATATTACAGAAAAATTAGAAAAATTAAGAAGAGGAGAGCGTTGAAGCATTGACGCTCTTTATCTTTTTACTGTATAATATTGCTAAATAAATAGCGGTCGGAGGGATCAAGGTGGAAGCAGGCTTCGTAAGTATAGGCGACGTTACATTTCGTGATTTAGAGGATGAGGCAATCGTTGAGTTAGTTCGAAAAGGTAATACTGACGCTCTAGAATATTTAATTCACAAGTATAAGAACTTTGTTCGTGCGAAATCAAGATCTTACTTTTTAGTGGGTGCCGATCGAGAAGACATTGTTCAAGAAGGTATGATAGGGTTGTTTAAAGCAATTCGTGATTATAAAGAGGACAAGCTGTCTTCATTCAAAGCATTTGCTGAACTATGTATCACTCGACAAATTATTACCGCTATTAAAACGGCAACAAGACAAAAACATATTCCTTTAAATTCGTATGTGTCTTTAGATAAGCCGATTTACGATGAGGAATCTGATCGAACGTTATTGGATGTTATTTCTGAAGCGAAGGTGACTGATCCTGAAGAGATGATCATTAGCCAGGAAGAATATACAGACATAGAATCAAAAATATCTGAATTATTAAGCGATTTAGAAAGAAAAGTGCTTTCTTTATATTTAGATGGTCGTTCTTATCAAGAGATTTCAGAACAGTTAAACAGGCATGTGAAATCTATTGATAACGCTTTACAAAGAGTAAAGAGGAAATTGGAACGATATATGGAAATGAGAGAAAGTACAACTTTAAATTCATAAGAAGTAACAAGTGCTGCAGGTGTAAAATAAATCACCTGTTTTCTTTTGTAGAGAGTACAAAATGCATGTCATTGACATTGTCTTTTATTGTATGATACATTTTTAGGGACATAATGTTACAAGGTTGGTGTAACTAATGAGGAAAAAAGTTGTACTCTCATGTGAAGAGTGTAAAAATCGAAACTACTCTACTATGAAAGATACGAGCTCAATAGAGCGACTTGAAATAAAAAAGTTTTGTAAAACATGCAATCAGCATACAGTTCACAAGGAAACAAAATAAATAATTGAAATAATACACTGGAGGTCCCGCAGATGCGTTTAACGAACTTTTTCGGCGATGTAGGTCGCGAAATGAAAAAAGTAAGTTGGCCTAAAAAAGATGAATTACTCCGCTCAACAGCGACTGTTGTTGCTACAGTTGTGTTCTTTGCGATTTTCTTCGCAGTAGTTGATATGGGCATTTCTTCTTTAATTCGGTTAATTCTTGGTTAATTCTTGAATAAGAAGCACTTATCCATGATATAATGTTATTTATAAGAACTGTGTAAAAGCCCGGTGAACGGGTTTTTTCATTTGCGCAAAAAAATGTACGTCAGGGAGGGAAGGACGCTCGTCCTAAATGAATGGAAAAAAGTTGGTATGTTGTCCATACTTATTCTGGATATGAAAATAAAGTAAAAGCAAACCTAGAGAAACGTGTAGAATCAATGGGTATGCAAGATAAAATTTTCCGTGTTGTTGTCCCGGAAGAAGTAGAAGTAGAAATGAAAAACGGAAAAGAAAAATTAATGAAAAGAAAAGTGTTCCCAGGTTATGTATTAGTAGAATTAATCATGACTGATGACTCTTGGTATGTTGTACGTAACACGCCAGGTGTAACTGGGTTCGTTGGTTCTTCTGGTTCTGGATCTAAACCATCACCTCTATTAGAAGAGGAAGTTGTTACCATTATGAAACATATGGGAATGGACAACGAAGTGGTTGATTTCGACTTTGAACTTCATGAGACAGTACGTGTAAATGAGGGGCCATTCGCAGATTATACAGGTGCTATTGAAGAAATTGATGTGGAGAAGAAAAAGGTTAGCGTGCTTGTGGATATGTTTGGTCGCGAGACTCCAGTTGAACTTGACTTCCATCAAATTGAAAAATTATAAAATGAAACTTGAAATGAATTGTAAAAAGTGATAATATCTTTTAAGTCAGTACGTCTTCGTTATCGGAGACGTTTTTTGAAAGATTTTATCCTTACAGATAAAATATGACGTGGGAGGGCAAATCACTGTCCAATTGACCACATCACGGACTTAAGGAGGTGTGTCTCGTGGCTAAAAAGGTAATTAAAATGGTAAAGCTTCAAATTCCTGCAGGTAAAGCTAACCCAGCTCCACCAGTTGGTCCAGCATTAGGACAAGCAGGTGTTAACATCATGGGCTTCTGTAAAGAGTTTAACGCTCGTACAGCAGATCAAGCTGGTCTTATCATCCCTGTTGAAATTACGGTATTTGAGGACCGTTCATTCACTTTCATTACTAAAACTCCTCCTGCTGCTGTTCTTCTTAAGAAAGTAGCTGGTATTGAGTCTGGTTCTGGTGAACCAAACCGTAATAAAGTGGCAACTGTTAAGCGTGATAAAGTACGCGAAATCGCTGAAACTAAAATGCCTGACCTAAACGCTGCTAGCGTAGAAGCTGCAATGCGTATGGTTGAAGGTACTGCACGCAGTATGGGCATCGTTATCGAAGACTAATTCGATTTGTTTTTAAAAAAGGTTGCGGGTCTGGAATTCCAATTCGCAACCTTTATTATCGTAAATGATTATCGTTTTTAAATAAATGGATGGCGCTCATCCTCAGGTTATACCTGAAAACAGGCGTAAACGTGGGAGGTTATTCCGCTAAAACCACATTCGAGGAGGAAATAAAAATGGCTAAAAGAGGTAAAAAGTACGTAGAAGCTGCAAAGCTTGTTGATCGTGCAGCTGCTTACTCTGCAACAGAAGCAGTAGAATTAGTAAAGAAAACAAACACAGCTAAATTTGATGCAACTGTAGAAGCTGCATTCCGTTTAGGTGTTGACCCTAAGAAAGCTGACCAACAAATCCGTGGTGCAGTTGTTCTTCCACACGGTACTGGTAAAGTACAACGTGTATTAGTATTTGCTAAAGGTGAAAAAGCTAAAGAAGCTGAAGCTGCTGGAGCTGACTTCGTAGGCGATACTGATTACATCGGTAAAATCCAACAAGGTTGGTTCGATTTCGATGTAGTAGTAGCAACTCCTGACATGATGGGTGAAGTTGGTAAACTTGGTCGCGTATTAGGACCTAAAGGTTTAATGCCAAACCCTAAAACTGGAACAGTTACTTTCGATGTAACTAAAGCTGTTAACGAAATCAAAGCTGGTAAAGTTGAATACCGCGTTGATAAAGCTGGTAACATCCACGTTCCAATCGGTAAAGTATCTTTCGAAGATGCTAAATTAGTAGAAAACTTCAAAACAATTGCTGACACTTTACAAAAAGTTAAGCCAGCTGCTGCAAAAGGTACTTACATGAAGAACGTAACAGTTGCTTCTACAATGGGACCTGGCGTACGTGTAGACGTTTCTACATTAGCGTAAATTTTGGAAGTTGACTTCATAAAGAAGTTTTAATATAATCATTTATGTTGTGAATTTAATTAGTGTACCGTAGACAGTAGGTGTCAATAGACTTAATTTCCTACCTAGGTGTTAATATACGAAGCGGAATCTTTTTTCTGTGACTATATGCCTCCATGTCTACAAGTTGGGCATGGAGGTTTTTAGTGCACTTTCGGTACATCTTCTATATAATCTACAGGAGGTGTAATAACATGAGCAAAGTAATCGAAACTAAACAACAAGTTGTAACTGAAATCGCGGACAAACTTCGCGCTAGTAAATCTACAATCGTTGTTGACTACCGTGGTTTAACAGTTTCTGAAGCAACAGAATTACGTAAGCAATTACGTGAAGCTGGCGTTGAGTTCAAAGTTTACAAAAACTCTCTAACTCGTCGTGCTGCAGAATCTGCTGAAATGGCTGAGTTAAATGAATTCTTAACAGGACCAAACGCAATCGCGTTCAGTAACGAGGATGTAGTTGCTCCTGCGAAAGTATTAAACGACTTCGCTAAAGATCATGAAGCTTTAGAAATTAAAGCGGGCGTAATCGAAGGTAAACTTGTAACACTTGATGAGGTTAAAGCAATCGCTACTCTTCCATCACGTGAAGGCTTACTTTCTATGCTTCTTAGCGTTCTTCAAGCTCCAATCCGTAACCTTGCACTTGCTACTAAAGCAGTTGCAGACCAAAAGGAAGAGCAAGGCGCTTAATTTTTTAAAAGATAATTACGTATTATCGATAAAACAATACAAACCTATTTAAGGGAGGATATTTACAATGACTAAAGAACAAATCATTGAAGCAGTTAAATCTATGACTGTATTAGAACTTAACGACTTAGTAAAAGCTATCGAGGAAGAATTCGGCGTAACTGCTGCTGCTCCTGTAGCTGTTGCTGGTGGCGCTGGAGAAGCTGCTGCTGAGAAAACTGAATTTGATGTGGAACTAACTAGCGCTGGTGCACAAAAAATCAAAGTTATCAAAGTTGTTCGTGAAATCACTGGTCTTGGCTTAAAAGAAGCTAAAGAATTAGTTGACAACACTCCAAAAGTAATCAAAGAAGCTGCTGCTAAAGAAGAAGCTGAAGAAATCAAAGCTAAACTTGAAGAAGTTGGCGCTGCTGTAGAAGTTAAGTAATTAACTTTTGATGCTTTAAAAAAAGCTCGCTCTCATGCGAGCTTTTTTTTTAACTGTAAAGAAAAGAGGTGGCCATATGGCAGACCATTATTTTTCTAACGACCCTTCTAGTAAAAGTGATCGTAAGCGATGGGAGTTTGCCCTTCGTGGATCTCGATTCACTTTCTTATCTGACCATGGGGTGTTCTCGAAAAACGAAGTGGACTTTGGTTCCCGTCTTTTAATTGAAGCGTTTCAAATGCCAGATATTAAAGGTGATATATTAGACGTAGGTTGCGGATACGGTCCTATTGGTTTGTCGTTAGCGAAAGAGTTTCAAGGTCGTGAAGTTCACATGGTGGATGTGAACGAGAGGGCACTTGGGCTTGCGAAAGAAAACGCCGCTAATAACAAAATCGAGAATATACGTATTTTTCAAAGTAGCGTCTATGAAAATGTAGATGGTAAGTATGCTGCTATTCTATCTAACCCTCCAATTCGTGCGGGTAAAGATATCGTACATGAGATTTTAGAAAAAGCTGTGGAGTATTTAGTTCCAGATGGAGAGCTTTGGATTGTTATTCAAAAGAAACAAGGTGCACCGTCTGCGCTAAAAAAACTAGAAGAAGTATTTTCTGAAGTTGAGGTTGTAGAAAAGAAAAAAGGATATTATATCATAAAATCAAAAAAACGTTGACGGTTATTTTTGGCTATGTTAACATTATACAATGCCAATATATGATTTTCTGCGTTGAGAAAGATGTATATTTTTGTTTCTCTTGGAAAAGATAGTAAAATCAGCAGATTATGAAACAGAATGATGGTTTTCTTATAGAAGCCATTTTTCTTTTTTGAGCAGGTAGAAAGACTCAACGTATTTATCTTTAAGAGAAAGAGACTACGCTAATAGCAGTAGTTGTATTTATTTGTGATTTTGCACAAATTTTTTTGTGCATTTATAATACTCATGATTTGAGGGGTGAAGCAGTTGACAGGTCAACTAGTTCAATACGGACGCCACCGCCAACGAAGAAGTTATGCCCGTATTAGTGAAGTATTAGAGTTACCAAATCTTATCGAAATTCAAACCTCTTCTTATCAGTGGTTTCTTGATGAGGGTTTGCGAGAAATGTTCCAAGACATTTCTCCGATTGAAGACTTTACGGGAAATCTATCGCTTGAATTTATCGACTACAGCTTAGGTGAACCTAAATACTCTGTAGACGAATGCAAAGAGCGTGATGTGACGTATGCAGCACCACTTCGTGTAAAAGTGCGTCTAATCAACAAGGAAACTGGTGAAGTAAAAGAACAAGATGTGTTCATGGGAGATTTCCCACTCATGACAGAGACTGGAACATTCGTAATTAACGGTGCAGAACGTGTTATCGTTTCCCAGTTAGTTCGCTCTCCAAGCGTATACTATAGTGGCAAAGTGGATAAAAACGGAAAACGTGGTTTTACTGCTACTGTAATTCCAAACCGCGGAGCTTGGTTAGAGTATGAGACAGATGCTAAGGATGTTGTATATGTGCGTATTGACCGTACGCGTAAACTTCCTGTAACTGTTTTGTTACGCGCATTAGGGTTTGGCTCTGATCAAGAAATCACCGAGCTTTTAGGTGATAACGAATACTTAAGCAACACATTAGAAAAAGACAACACAGATAGCACAGAAAAAGCATTGCTTGAAATTTATGAGCGTCTACGTCCTGGTGAACCACCAACAGTAGAAAATGCTAAGAGCTTACTTGTGTCTCGTTTCTTCGATCCAAAGCGCTACGATTTAGCAAATGTAGGTCGCTATAAGATCAACAAGAAGTTACACATTAAAAACAGATTGTTTAATCAACGTTTAGCTGAAACATTAGTGGATCCAGAAACTGGTGAAATTTTAGCGGCAGAAGGAACAATCTTAGATCGTCGTACACTTGATCGCATTTTACCTTACTTAGAGAAAAACATTGGATTCAAAACAGCGAAACCAATGGGTGGAGTGGTAGAAGGCGATGTTGAGCTGCAATCTATTAAGATTTATGCTCCTGAGTCGGAAGGCGAACGCGTAATTAATGTAATTGGTAATGCAAACATTACTCGTGATGTGAAACACATCACACCAGGTGATATCCTTGCTTCTATCAGTTACTTCTTCAACCTACTATACAAAGTAGGGGATACAGATGATATTGACCATTTAGGAAACCGTCGTCTGCGTTCTGTTGGAGAACTATTACAAAATCAATTCCGTATCGGTCTTTCTCGTATGGAACGTGTTGTTCGTGAGAGAATGTCGATCCAAGATACAAATGCGATTACACCACAGGCACTAATTAATATTCGTCCTGTTATTGCATCTATTAAAGAGTTCTTCGGAAGTTCTCAGTTATCTCAGTTTATGGACCAAACAAACCCATTAGCAGAGTTAACTCACAAACGAAGACTATCTGCATTAGGACCTGGTGGTTTAACGCGTGAGCGCGCAGGCTTTGAAGTGCGTGACGTTCATTACTCTCACTACGGTCGTATGTGTCCGATTGAAACACCAGAGGGACCAAACATCGGTTTGATTAACTCATTATCTTCGTTCGCGAAAGTAAATGAGTTTGGTTTCATTGAAACACCATACCGTCGTGTTGACCCAGAAACTGGTCTTGTAACAGGGCATGTTGATTACTTAACAGCAGATGAAGAAGATAATTATGTTGTAGCCCAAGCGAATATGAAATTATCTGACGAAGGTGAATTCCTAAGTGAAGATATCGTAGCTCGTTTCCGTGGTGAAAACATTGTCACAAATAGAGAACGCATCGACTACATGGATGTATCTCCAAAACAAGTAGTGTCGGCAGCGACAGCTTGTATTCCGTTCTTAGAAAACGATGACTCTAACCGCGCACTTATGGGAGCGAACATGCAACGTCAGGCGGTTCCGTTAATGAATCCGGAATCTCCGATTGTAGGTACAGGTATGGAGTACGTATCAGCAAAAGACTCAGGTGCTGCAGTAATCTGTAAACATCCTGGTGTTGTTGAGCGCGTAGAAGCACGTGAAGTTTGGGTACGTCGCTATGTAGAAGTTGACGGTCAAACAGTAAAAGGCGACTTAGATCGCTACAAAATGCAAAAATTCATTCGTTCTAACCAAGGAACTTGTTACAACCAACGTCCAATCGTAAGTGTTGGAAATGAAGTTGTAAAAGGTGAAATCCTTGCGGATGGTCCTTCTATGGAATTAGGTGAACTAGCACTTGGACGTAACGTGCTTGTTGGCTTCATGACTTGGGACGGTTATAACTACGAGGATGCGATCATCATGAGTGAGCGCCTTGTAAAAGATGATGTGTACACTTCTATTCATATTGAAGAATATGAATCAGAAGCTCGTGATACGAAGCTTGGACCAGAAGAAATTACACGTGACATTCCAAACGTTGGGGAAGACGCATTACGTAACCTTGACGAGCGCGGTATCATTCGCGTTGGTGCTGAAGTAAAAGATGGAGATTTACTTGTTGGTAAAGTAACACCTAAAGGTGTAACAGAATTAACAGCTGAAGAACGTCTATTACATGCTATCTTTGGAGAAAAAGCGCGTGAAGTACGTGATACATCACTACGTGTACCACACGGTGGTGGCGGTATTATCTTAGACGTAAAAGTATTCAACCGTGAAGATGGCGATGAATTGCCACCAGGCGTGAATCAACTTGTACGTGCATATATCGTTCAAAAACGTAAAATTTCTGAAGGTGACAAGATGGCCGGACGTCACGGTAACAAAGGTGTTATTTCTCGTATTTTACCAGAAGAAGATATGCCTTACTTACCAGATGGTACGCCAATCGATATCATGTTAAACCCATTAGGGGTACCATCTCGTATGAATATCGGTCAGGTATTAGAGCTTCATCTTGGTATGGCAGCAAGATACCTTGGCATTCACATTGCAACACCAGTATTCGATGGTGCTCGTGAGGAAGATGTTTGGGGCACAATTGAAGAAGCTGGTATGGCAAATGACGCGAAAACAATCCTGTATGACGGACGTACTGGTGAACCATTCGATAACCGCGTATCTGTTGGTGTCATGTATATGATCAAACTTGCGCACATGGTTGACGATAAACTTCATGCTCGTTCTACTGGACCATACTCACTTGTAACGCAGCAACCTCTTGGAGGTAAAGCTCAGTTCGGTGGACAGCGTTTCGGTGAGATGGAGGTTTGGGCACTTGAAGCTTACGGTGCTGCTTATACTCTTCAAGAAATCTTAACAGTGAAGTCTGATGATGTTGTTGGACGTGTTAAGACTTATGAAGCAATTGTTAAAGGCGAAAATGTTCCAGAACCAGGCGTTCCTGAATCATTCAAAGTATTGATTAAAGAGCTGCAAAGTTTAGGTATGGACGTTAAAATGATGTCTAGCGACGATACAGAAATTGAAATGCGTGATACAGAAGATGACGATGATCATCAATCAGCAGATAAATTGAATGTCGAAGTTGAGACAACTAAGGAATAATTGGGATAACCTGTAGACTAAAAGGGAGGTAGGCCCCTTGATAGATGTAAATAACTTTGAATATATGAAGATTGGACTTGCTTCACCTGACAAGATTCGTTCTTGGTCATACGGTGAAGTTAAGAAACCAGAAACTATTAACTATCGTACGTTAAAGCCTGAAAAAGATGGCTTGTTCTGTGAGCGTATTTTCGGACCACAAAAGGACTGGGAATGTCATTGCGGAAAATACAAACGTGTACGTTATAAAGGTGTAGTTTGTGATCGATGTGGCGTTGAAGTAACGCGTGCAAAAGTACGTCGTGAACGTATGGGTCATATTGAATTAGCTGCTCCTGTATCTCATATTTGGTATTTCAAAGGTATCCCGAGCCGCATGGGACTTGTCTTAGACATGTCCCCTCGCGCGCTTGAAGAAGTAATTTATTTCGCTTCTTATGTTGTAACAGAAAGTGGAGATACACCACTTGATAAGAAGCAATTACTTTCTGAAAAAGAATACCGTGCATATCGTGATCGATATGGTAGCACATTCCAAGCTGCTATGGGTGCAGAAGCAATTAAAAAGCTACTACAAGACATCGATTTAGATAAAGAAGTAGACTTCTTAAAAGAAGAATTAAAAACAGCACAAGGACAACGCCGTACTCGTGCTATTAAACGTCTAGAAGTATTAGAAGCATTCCGTAACTCTGGAAATGAACCGTCTTGGATGATCTTAGATGTTCTACCAGTAATTCCACCAGAACTACGCCCAATGGTACAGTTAGACGGTGGACGTTTTGCTACTTCTGACTTAAACGACTTATACCGTCGTGTAATTAACCGTAACAATCGTTTAAAACGTCTATTGGACTTAGGTGCACCAAGCATCATCGTTCAAAACGAAAAACGTATGTTACAAGAAGCTGTAGACGCATTAATCGATAATGGTCGTCGTGGCCGTCCAGTTACTGGACCAGGTAACCGTCCATTAAAATCACTATCTCACATGCTTAAAGGTAAACAAGGACGTTTCCGTCAAAACTTATTAGGTAAACGTGTTGACTACTCTGGTCGTTCTGTAATCGTTGTAGGACCGAACTTAAAGATGTATCAATGTGGATTACCAAAAGAAATGGCGCTTGAACTGTTCAAACCTTTCGTAATGAAAGAGTTAGTTGAAAAAGGATTAGCACATAACATTAAGAGTGCGAAACGTAAAATCGAGCGTGTACAACCTGAAGTTTGGGACGTTTTAGAGTCTGTGATTAAAGAACATCCAGTACTTCTAAACCGCGCACCAACACTTCACCGTCTTGGTATCCAGGCGTTTGAACCTACATTAGTAGAAGGTCGCGCAATCCGTCTTCACCCACTTGTATGTACTGCATACAACGCGGACTTTGACGGTGACCAAATGGCCGTTCACGTACCTTTATCATCAGAAGCTCAAGCTGAAGCTCGTCTTCTTATGTTAGCGGCACAAAACATCTTGAACCCGAAAGACGGTAAACCAGTTGTTACTCCATCTCAGGATATGGTATTAGGTAACTATTACTTAACACTTGAGCGTGAAGGTGCAATCGGTGAAGGTATGGTCTTCAAAGATGCAAACGAAGCATTGCTTGCATATCAAAATGGATATGTTCATCTTCATACACGTGTTGCGGTAGCTGCAAGTGCAGTAAACAACGCAACATTTACTGAAGAGCAAAAGAGTATGCTTCTATTAACAACAGTTGGTAAATTAATATTTAACGAAATCTTACCAGAGTCGTTCCCTTATATTAATGAACCAACAAATTCAAACCTTGAAAAAGAAACACCAGCGAAATATTTCGTTGAAAAAGGTGCGAACATTAAAGAAATTATTGCTAGTCGCGAAGAAGTGGCGCCATTTAGCAAGAAGATCCTTGGTAACATCATTGCGGAAGTGTTCAAACGTTTCCAAATTACAGAAACGTCTCGCATGCTTGACCGTATGAAAAACTTAGGATTCAAGTACTCTACAAAAGCTGGTATTACAGTTGGGGTATCTGACATTCTTGTATTAGGCGAAAAAGATGAAATTCTCCACGAAGCACAAGCAAAAGTAGATAATGTAATTAAACAATTCCGTCGCGGTTTAATCACGGAAGAAGAACGTTACGATCGCGTTATCTCTATTTGGAGTAATGCAAAAGATGTTATCCAAGGAAAACTGATGAAATCCTTGAATAAACGCAACCCAATCTTCATGATGAGTGACTCAGGTGCCCGTGGTAACGCATCTAACTTTACTCAGCTTGCTGGTATGCGTGGTCTTATGGCCAATCCATCTGGTCGTATCATCGAACTTCCAATCAAATCGAGTTTCCGTGAAGGTTTAACAGTACTTGAGTACTTCATCTCTACGCATGGTGCGCGTAAAGGTCTTGCCGATACAGCACTTAAAACTGCCGATTCTGGTTACTTAACACGTCGTCTTGTTGACGTTGCACAAGATGTAATCGTTCGTGAAGATGATTGTGGAACAGATCGCGGTTTATTAATTGGTGCGATTAAAGAGGGTAATGAAGTTATCGAGTCATTATATGATCGTCTTGTTGGACGTTTTGCAAGAAAAACTGTAAAACATCCTGAAACAGGTGAAGTATTAGTTGCTGAAAATCAATTAATTACTGAAGATATCGCTCATATCGTTGAAAATTCGGGTGTTGAAACTGTAAACATTCGTTCAGCGTTTACGTGTAACACTCGCCACGGTGTATGTAAGAAGTGTTACGGTCGTAACTTAGCAACTGGAACAGACGTAGAAGTAGGAGAAGCGGTAGGTATTATCGCAGCTCAATCTATCGGTGAGCCAGGTACACAGTTAACGATGCGTACATTCCATACAGGTGGGGTTGCCGGAGATGATATCACTCAAGGTTTACCTCGTATCCAAGAGATCTTCGAAGCTCGTAATCCGAAAGGTCAGGCAGTGATCAGTGAAATCGACGGTGTTATCGCAGCGATCAACGACGTTAAAGATCGTCAAGAAGTAGTTGTACAGGGTGAAGTTGAAGCTCGTACGTATGCTATTCCTTACGGTGCTCGTCTGAAAGTAACTCCAGGACAGCCAATTAGCCACGGTAAAGAGTTAACAGAAGGTTCTATTGATCCGAAAGAATTACTAAAAGTAACGGACATTACGGCGGTTCAAGAATACTTATT
Organism: Bacillus sp. GMs2/2; assembly: GCF_050172095.1. Taxonomy (NCBI): domain Bacteria; kingdom Bacillati; phylum Bacillota; class Bacilli; order Caryophanales; family Bacillaceae; genus Bacillus; species Bacillus sp. GMs2/2. Next base: position 30,398 of record NZ_JBNLYE010000006.1, on the reverse strand, counting down.
ACGTGAAGTTCAAAAAGTATACCGTATGCAAGGGGTAGAAATTGGTGACAAACACGTAGAAGTAATGGTACGTCAAATGTTACGTAAAGTTCGTGTAAGTGATGCAGGTGAAACGGATGTATTACCAGGAACATTACTAGATATCCATCAGTTCACTGATGCGAATGCTAAGGTCTTACTGCAAGGTAAGCAACCAGCAACAGCTAGACCTGTTCTACTTGGTATTACAAAAGCTTCACTTGAAACAGATTCATTCTTATCTGCAGCATCGTTCCAAGAAACAACTCGTGTCTTAACTGATGCAGCAATTAAGGGTAAACGCGATGAACTTCTAGGATTAAAAGAAAATGTTATTATCGGTAAACTTGTTCCTGCTGGAACAGGTATGAATCGTTATCGCAAAGTGGATCTTGTAAAAACAACACAAGATGACATGAATGTAGAAAACGATGAGGTTTATGTGGAACAGTAAAATTTTCCGGCATAAATTTTGTATAAAAACAATTAATCTTAGTTGACATTGTATGAGTCAAAATGTTACTATAATCAAGGTTGCTCCTGAACGATGCTTTGGAGGATATTTATATGTCTTATCAAAAAGTATCAACTGCTGAAAATGTAGTCGTTGGTCATAAACGCACATTGGAGGCAATCAAAAATGGTACAGTTAAAGAAGTTGTCATCGCAGAGGATGCTGACATGCGGTTAACCCATGCTATCATTCGTGTTGCAATGCAATATAACGTGCCCATAACAAAAGTTGAATCAGTTCGTAAGCTTGGTAAAGCTTCGGGGATTCAAGTGGGAGCTTCAGCAATAGGAATAATAAGTTAAAACTGTTTTTGTGAGGAGAGAGCATTTGCTCTTCCTTGCAAAAACTTTGTTTTCAACTAATAATGAACCACCTGGATATGTGGTCATACAAACATGCGAAGGGAGGATAATCAAATGCCTACTATTAACCAATTAGTGAGAAATGGTCGTACTGATAAAGTATGGAAATCTAAATCACCTGCGTTAAACAAAGGTTTTAACTCTTTAAAGAAAAAATCAACTGATATCTCTGCACCTCAAAAACGTGGTGTATGTACTCGTGTTGGTACAATGACTCCAAAGAAACCTAACTCAGCGTTACGTAAATACGCTCGTGTACGTTTAACAAACGGTATCGAGGTTACAGCTTACATCCCAGGTATCGGTCATAACCTACAAGAGCATAGCGTAGTATTAATTCGCGGTGGTCGTGTAAAGGATTTACCGGGGGTACGTTACCACATCGTTCGTGGTGCGCTTGACACAGCTGGTGTTGACAAACGTATGCAAGGACGTTCTAAATATGGTACTAAGAGACCAAAACCTGCTAAAAAATAATAACTTTAAAATGAAAGGAGGAACTCAATATGCCTCGTAAAGGACCTGTTGCGAAACGTGACGTGTTACCAGATCCAATGTACAATTCGAAGCTAGTAACACGCCTTATCAACAAAATGATGGTTGACGGTAAAAAAGGTAAATCTCAAACAATTCTTTATAATGCGTTCGATATCGTAAACGAACGTACTGGTAAAGAGCCAATGGAAGTATTCGAGCAAGCTCTTAAGAACATCATGCCTGTTCTTGAAGTACGCGCTCGTCGTGTTGGTGGTGCTAACTACCAAGTTCCAGTTGAGGTTCGTCCAGAACGCCGTACAACTTTAGGTCTTCGTTGGTTAGTAAACTACGCTCGTCTTCGTGGTGAAAAAACTATGGAAGAGCGTCTTGCTAACGAAATCTTAGATGCAGCTAACAACGCTGGTGCATCTGTTAAGAAACGTGAAGACACTCATAAAATGGCAGAAGCTAACAAAGCATTTGCTCATTACCGTTGGTAGGATTCAACGTAAAATAAATGTAAGCATAAACCGCTTTATTTGTCGCTTATGGAAGTGTGGAGAGGGAGAATGCCTCTCCCTTTCATCGGGCGCTCGTTTTACATAATGAGAGTACTGGACATACTGACATGTGTAACAATATAAAGTGGCTTTTTTGCTACTTAAAATAAAAAAATCCAATCCATATATGGAAGGAGCAAGACACCAAATGGCAAGAGAGTTCTCTTTAGAAAACACTCGTAATATTGGTATCATGGCTCACATCGATGCTGGTAAAACAACAGCAACTGAGCGTATTCTGTACTACACAGGACGTATTCATAAAATCGGTGAAACTCACGAAGGTGCATCTCAGATGGACTGGATGGAGCAAGAGCAAGAGCGTGGTATCACAATTACTTCTGCTGCAACTACAGCACAATGGAAAGGTCATCGTGTAAACATCATTGATACTCCAGGACACGTAGATTTCACAGTAGAAGTAGAACGTTCTTTACGCGTACTTGATGGCGCTGTAGCAGTACTTGATGCGCAATCTGGTGTAGAACCACAAACAGAAACTGTTTGGCGTCAGGCTACTACTTACGGCGTACCTCGTATCGTATTCGTTAACAAAATGGATAAGATCGGTGCAGATTTCTTATACTCTGTAGGAACAATCCACGATCGTTTACAAGCAAACGCACATCCAATTCAGTTACCAATCGGTGCTGAAGATGAGTTCAATGGTATCATTGACCTTGTTGAAGAGTGTGCTTACATGTACGGTAACGATTTAGGAACAGACATTCAACGTGTTGAAATTCCTGAAGAGCACAAAGAATTAGCTGAAGAATACCGTGGAAAACTTATTGAAGCGGTAGCTGAGCTTGATGAAGAAATGATGATGAAGTACCTAGAAGGTGAAGAAATCACTGTAGAAGAGCTTAAAGCTGGTATCCGTAAGGCTACAACTTCTGTAGAATTCTTCCCAGTAATCTGTGGTTCTGCATTCAAAAACAAAGGTGTTCAAATTCTGTTAGACGCAGTTATCGACTACCTTCCATCTCCACTAGATGTACCTGCTATTAAAGGTACTCTACCGGATACAGATGAAGAAGTAGAACGTAAGTCTAGCGATGAAGAACCATTCGCAGCTTTAGCATTCAAAATCATGACTGACCCTTATGTTGGTAAGTTAACGTTCTTCCGTGTGTACTCTGGTGTGTTAAACTCTGGATCATACGTGAAAAACTCAACTAAAGGTAAGCGTGAGCGTGTAGGTCGTATCCTACAAATGCACGCTAACAGCCGTGAAGAGATTTCAACAGTTTACGCTGGTGATATCGCTGCTGCTGTAGGTTTAAAAGATACTACTACTGGTGATACTCTTTGTGACGAGAAGAGCCTTGTTATCCTTGAGTCTATGGAATTCCCAGAGCCAGTTATCTCTGTAGCTATCGAACCAAAATCTAAAGCTGACCAAGATAAAATGGGTACAGCTTTATCTAAGCTTTCTGAAGAAGATCCAACATTCCGTGCTCACACTGACCAAGAAACTGGCCAAACTATCATCGCTGGTATGGGTGAACTTCACCTTGATATCATCGTTGACCGTATGCGTCGTGAATTCAAAGTGGAAGCAAACGTTGGTGCTCCTCAGGTAGCATACCGTGAGACTTTCCGCGCTGCTGCGAAAGTTGAAGGTAAGTTCGCTCGTCAATCTGGTGGTCGTGGACAATTCGGTCACGTTTGGATTGAGTTTGAACCTAACGAAGAAGGTAAAGGATTCGAATTCGAAAACAAGATCGTCGGTGGTGTAGTTCCTCGTGAATACATCCCAGCTGTTGGAGCAGGTCTTGAAGATGCACTTAAAAATGGTGTACTAGCTGGTTATCCACTAGTTGACATTAAAGCTGCATTAGTTGACGGATCTTACCATGATGTCGATTCATCTGAGATGGCGTTCAAAATCGCTGCATCTATGGCACTTAAAGCTGCGGTTTCTAAATGTAGCCCAGTAATTCTTGAGCCAATGATGAAAGTTGAAGTTGTAATTCCTGAAGAGTACATGGGTGACATTATGGGTGACGTAACATCTCGTCGTGGACGTGTAGAAGGTATGGAAGCTCGCGGTAACGCACAAGTTGTTCGCGCTATGGTTCCACTTTCTGAAATGTTCGGTTATGCAACGTCATTACGTTCTAACACTCAAGGACGCGGAACATTCTCTATGGTGTTTGACCACTATGAAGAAGTACCAAAGTCTGTTTCTGAAGAAATTATCAAAAAAAATAAAGGTGAATAATTGATTTTTATCGATTGTTCAAGTATAACTACTTATGTAAGCTTAGAAAGTGGGACGTAAGTTTCACTTTCTAGTCTAAATATAAAATAACCTATATAAACTAAGGAGGAATTTAGAATGGCTAAAGCTAAATTCGAACGTTCTAAACCCCATGTTAACATCGGTACAATCGGCCACGTTGACCATGGTAAAACTACATTAACTGCTGCGATCACTACAGTTCTTGCAAAAGCTGGTGGTGCTGAAGCACGCGGATACGATCAAATCGATGCTGCTCCAGAAGAAAGAGAGCGCGGTATCACAATCTCAACTGCACACGTTGAGTACGAAACTGAAACTCGTCACTATGCACACGTTGACTGCCCAGGTCACGCTGACTATGTTAAAAACATGATCACTGGTGCTGCTCAAATGGACGGCGGTATCTTAGTAGTATCTGCTGCTGATGGCCCAATGCCTCAAACACGTGAGCACATCCTTCTTTCTCGTCAAGTAGGTGTTCCTTACATCGTTGTATTCTTAAACAAATGCGACATGGTAGATGACGAAGAATTATTAGAATTAGTAGAAATGGAAGTTCGCGACCTATTATCTGAATACGGATTCCCAGGCGACGACATTCCTGTAATCAAAGGTTCTGCTCTTAAAGCTCTTCAAGGAGAAGCTGATTGGGAAGCAAAAATCATTGAATTAATGGCTGAAGTTGATGCTTACATCCCAACTCCAGAACGTGAAACTGACAAACCATTCTTAATGCCTGTAGAGGACGTATTCTCTATCACAGGTCGTGGTACAGTTGCTACTGGTCGTGTTGAGCGCGGTATCGTTAAAGTTGGTGACGTAGTAGAAATCATCGGTCTTGCTGAAGAAAATGCTTCTACAACTGTAACTGGTGTAGAGATGTTCCGTAAACTTCTTGACCAAGCTCAAGCTGGAGACAACATCGGTGCTTTACTTCGTGGGGTTGCTCGTGAAGACATCCAACGTGGACAAGTACTTGCAAAAAGCGGTTCTGTAAAAGCTCACGCTAAATTCAAAGCTGAAGTTTTCGTATTATCTAAAGAAGAAGGTGGACGTCACACTCCATTCTTCGCTAACTACCGTCCTCAGTTCTACTTCCGTACAACTGACGTAACTGGTATCATCCAATTACCAGAAGGTACTGAAATGGTAATGCCTGGTGACAACATCGAAATGACTATCGAACTTATCGCTCCAATCGCTATCGAAGAGGGAACTAAATTCTCTATTCGTGAAGGTGGACGTACAGTAGGTTACGGTGTAGTTGCTACTATCGTTGAGTAATCTTAACTGATATAAAAAAACCTAAGGGATTTTCCCTTAGGTTTTTTGTTTGCGTTTATATAAGGGAGAAGAGAGTGTTTTTTTGTTTTGACGAGTTTCTTCTATAGTAATATAAAAACAACAAAAGATAATCCAGAAACTGTAAAATGAATTCTGTTAGATGAAAACTTGAAATTCTTTAAAGTGCCATGTATAATAGCAAAAGTAGAGAAAAGCAGATGCAAACAAAAAGATGCTTGCATCTAGACGAATAACATTGTATAATAGACAATGTTGGTCTTTGACTGCGATGAAGTGGAAGGTTGCTGACACACCCGGCCGCTTTGCCATGGCATGGTGTGGGGAAATTTCCATGGAGAAGGTCTATTTTAGAAATAGGCGAACGAAGGAGGGAAAATAATGGCAAAAGAAAAAATTCGTATCCGTTTAAAAGCTTACGATCACCGTATTCTTGATCAGTCAGCTGAGAAAATTGTAGAAACAGCTAAGCGTTCTGGGGCAACAGTTTCTGGTCCGATCCCATTACCAACTGAAAAAACTGTTTACACAATTCTTCGTGCTGTTCATAAGTACAAAGATTCTCGTGAGCAATTCGAAATGCGCACGCACAAACGTCTAATCGACATCGTGAGTCCTACTCCACAAACAGTAGATTCATTAATGCGTTTAGACTTACCATCTGGTGTAGATATCGAAATCAAACTATAATTTATATAACTTAAAAATGTAGGAGGTGTAACTCATGACCAAAGGAATCTTAGGAAGAAAGATCGGTATGACTCAAGTATTTGCTGAGAACGGTGAGTTAATCCCAGTAACAGTTATCGCTGCTAATCCAAACGTTGTTCTTCAAAAGAAAACAACTGAAACTGATGGCTACAATGCAATCCAGTTAGGATTTGAAGATAAACGTGAAAAGTTAACTAACAAACCTGAACAAGGCCACACTGCTAAAGCATCTACAACTCCTAAGCGCTTCATTCGCGAAATCCGCGATGCAGACGTGGACGGATTAGAGGTTGGTCAAGAGGTAAAAGTTGACGTATTCGCTACAGGTGAAATCGTTGATGTAACAGGAATTTCTAAAGGTAAAGGTTTCCAAGGTGTTATCAAACGCCACGGACAATCTCGCGGACCTATGTCTCATGGTTCTCGCTATCACCGTCGTCCAGGTTCAATGGGCCCAGTTGCTCCGAACCGTGTATTCAAAGGCAAAAAACTTGCTGGACGTATGGGTGGAGACCAAGTTACTATCCAAAACTTAGAAATCGTTCAAGTTGACACTGAGCGCAACTTATTACTAGTAAAAGGTAACGTTCCAGGTGCTAAGAAATCTCTTGTAGTTGTTCAAGGCGCTGTGAAGGTTAGCAAATAATTCACAATAGGAAGGAGGAATTCCAATGCCAAAAGTTACTGTATATAACCAAACTGGTTCACAGGTTGGTGAAATCGAATTAGCTGAAGCTATTTTCGGTATCGAACCAAATGAAGCTGTACTTTTCGAAGCTGTAATGATGCAACGTGCATCTTTACGTCAAGGTACACACAAAGTAAAAACTCGCTCTGAAGTTCGCGGTGGTGGTCGTAAACCATGGCGTCAAAAAGGAACTGGACGTGCTCGTCAAGGGTCTATCCGCTCTCCTCAATGGCGTGGTGGTGGTACGGTATTCGGACCTACACCAAGAAGCTATGCGTACAAACTTCCTAAGAAAGTTCGTCGTTTAGCAATCAAATCTGCATTAGCTACTAAAGTAGTTGAGAACAACATTGTAGTTCTTGAAGACCTAGTGTTAAATGCACCAAAAACAAAAGATATGCTAGCAGTACTTAAAGGATTAACTGTTGAGAAGAAAGCTCTTATCGTAACTGCTGATGCAAACGAATCTGTAGAGTTATCTGCTCGCAATATCCCTGGAGTAACAGTAATCACTGCTGATGGCGTAAACGTTTTAGACGTGCTTCATCATGATAAGCTAATCATGACAAAAGCGGCAGTGGAAAAAGTAGAGGAGGTGCTTGCATAATGAGAGATCCTCGTGATATCATTAAGCGCCCAGTTATCACTGAACGTTCTATGGAAATGATGGCTGAAAAAAAATACACGTTCGATGTGGACGTTAAATCTAATAAAACAGAAGTTAAAGATGCTCTTGAAGCGATCTTTGGTGTTAAAGTAGAAAAAGTGAACATCATGAACTACAAGCCGAAAGCAAAACGCGTTGGTCGTCACGCTGGTTTTACTAGCCGTCGTCGTAAAGCAATCGTTAAGCTAACTGCTGACAGCAAAGAAATCGAAATCTTCCAAGGCGTTTAATTCTTACTAAAGAAGGAGGGAAATTGAGATGGGAATCAAAAAGTATAATCCAACTACTAACGGTCGTCGTAATATGACTACGAATGATTTCGCTGAAATCACGACTGATAGACCCGAAAAGTCATTACTTGCTCCTTTAAGCAAGAAGGCTGGTCGTAATAACCAAGGTAAAATCACTGTACGTCATCAAGGTGGCGGACATAAGCGTCAATACCGTATCATCGACTTTAAGCGTAACAAAGATGGAATTCCAGGACGCGTTGCTACGATCGAATACGATCCAAACCGCTCTGCGAATATCGCATTAATTAACTACGTTGACGGTGAAAAACGTTACATTCTTGCTCCTAAATCTTTAGAAGTAGGTATGGAAGTTATGTCTGGCCCAGAAGCTGACATTAAAATCGGTAACGCATTACCATTAATCAACATTCCAGTAGGTACTGTTGTTCATAACATCGAGCTTAAGCCTGGTCGTGGCGGACAATTAGTTCGTTCTGCTGGTACATCTGCTCAAGTACTTGGTAAAGAAGGTAAATACGTACTTGTACGTTTAACTTCTGGTGAAGTACGTCTTGTATTATCTGCTTGTCGCGCTTCAATCGGTCAAGTAGGTAACGAACAACACGAACTTATCAAAATCGGTAAAGCAGGTCGCTCTCGCTGGTTAGGTAAACGCCCAACAGTTCGTGGTTCTGTAATGAACCCGGTTGATCACCCACACGGTGGTGGTGAAGGACGTTCTCCAATCGGACGTAAGTCTCCAATGTCTCCATGGGGTAAACCAACTCTTGGATTCAAGACTCGTAAGAAAAACAAAGCGTCTGACAAATTCATCGTTCGTCGTCGTAAAAAATAATGGGATTGTAGTACGGTTCATTTCTAGAACCGTACGCCAATCACGAAGGGAGGCACCAAAATGGCTCGTAGCTTAAAAAAAGGACCATTTGTCGATGATCACTTAATGAGCAAAATGGAAAAATTAGTTGCATCTGAGCAAAAACAAGTTGTTAAAACTTGGTCTCGCCGTTCAACAATCTTCCCTCAGTTCATCGGACACACAATCGCTGTATATGATGGTCGTAAACACGTACCTGTGTACATCACTGAGGATATGGTTGGCCATAAGTTAGGTGAATTCGCACCAACTCGTACGTACAAAGGTCACCTTGCTGACGATAAGAAAACTAGAAGATAATGAGAGGAGGCACTTCAATGCAAGCTAAAGCAGTAGCGAGAACAGTTCGTATTGCTCCTCGTAAAGTTCGTTTAGTAGTAGACTTAATCCGAGGTAAGCAAGTGGGTGAAGCGATTGCTATCCTTAACCACACACCAAAAACTGCTTCTCCAGTTGTAGAAAAAGTTTTAAAATCTGCAATCGCAAATGCAGAGCACAATTATGAGATGGACATTAACAACCTAGTTGTTGAAAAAGTTTTCGTTGACGAAGGTCCAACGTTAAAACGTTTCCGTCCACGTGCAATGGGTCGTGCAAGCCAAATTAACAAACGCACAAGCCACATCACAGTTGTGGTATCAGAAAAGAAGGAGGGATAATCGATGGGTCAAAAGGTTAATCCAATTGGTCTTCGTGTCGGCGTTATCCGTGACTGGGAATCTCGTTGGTTCGCTGAGAAAGATTACGCTACATTATTACATGAAGACATCAAAATCCGTGAGTACATTAATGTACGCTTAAAAGATTCTGCTGTTGCTAAAGTAGAAATCGAACGTGCAGCAAATCGTGTAAATGTTACAATTCACACTGCAAAACCTGGTATGGTAATTGGTAAAGGTGGTACTGAAGTTGAAGCACTTCGTAAAGCTCTTAACCAATTAACAGGCAAGCGTGTACACATCAACATTTTAGAAGTTAAGAGAGCTGATCTTAACGCTAAATTAGTAGGCGAAAACATCGCTCGTCAATTAGAAAACCGTGTATCATTCCGTCGTGCACAAAAGCAAGTTATTCAACGTGCTATGCGTGCAGGTGCTAAAGGTATTAAAACACAGGTTTCTGGTCGTCTTGGCGGAGCTGATATCGCTCGTGCAGAATCTTACAGTGAAGGAACTGTTCCACTTCATACACTTCGCGCTGATATTGACTATGCAGCAGTTGAAGCTGATACAACATACGGTAAATTAGGCGTAAAAGTATGGATCTACCGTGGAGAAGTCCTTCCTACAAAAAAGAAAGCTTCTGAGGAAGGAGGAAAATAATATGTTAATGCCAAAACGCGTAAAATATCGTAGAGAGCATCGTGGTAAAATGCGTGGTCGTGCTAAAGGTGGAACTGAAATTGCTTTCGGTGAATTCGGTTTACAAGCACAAGCTGCTTCATGGATTACAAACCGTCAAATCGAAGCTGCTCGTCGTGCAATGACTCGTTACATGAAACGTGGCGGTAAAGTATGGATTAAAATTTTCCCTTCTAAACCTTACACTGCAAAACCTCTAGAAGTACGTATGGGTTCCGGTAAAGGGGCACCAGAAGGCTGGGTAGCAGTAGTAAAACCTGGGAAAATTATGTTCGAAATCGCGGGTGTATCTGAAGAGGTAGCACGCGAAGCATTACGTCTTGCAGCTCACAAGTTACCTGTGAAATGTAAATTCGTAAAACGTGAAGAAAATGGTGGTGAATCTAATGAAAACTAATGATATTCGTGAATTAACCACTGCCGAAATCGAAACAAAAGTTAAAGCTTTAAAGGAAGAGTTGTTTAATCTTCGCTTCCAACTTGCTACAGGACAATTAGAGAATCCAACTCGCATTCGTGAAGTGCGTAAAGCAATTGCTCGTATGAAAACTGTAGTTCGTGAAAGAGAGATCGGAATTAATCGATAAATTGAGGGGAGGTTTGCATAGTGAGCGAACGTAACCAACGCAAAGTTTATACTGGTCGTGTAGTGTCTGACAAAATGGACAAAACGATTACAGTTTTAGTTGAAACTTACAAAACTCATTCCTTGTACGGAAAACGTGTTAAGTATTCTAAGAAGTACAAAGCCCATGATGAGCAAAACCAAGCGAAACTTGGCGATATCGTTAAAATCATGGAAACTCGCCCGCTTTCTGCTACTAAGCGTTTCCGTTTAGTTGAAATCGTTGAAGAAGCGGTTATTATCTAAATAGACGAATCGGAATTTTTAGTCCGAAGGGAGGTTTCATAACATGATCCAACAAGAATCTCGTTTGAAAGTTGCTGACAACTCTGGTGCACGTGAACTTTTAACAATTAAAGTATTAGGCGGCTCTGGTCGTAAATATGCTAACATTGGTGACATTATCGTTGCTACGGTAAAACAAGCAACACCAGGTGGCGTTGTTAAAAAAGGTGACGTTGTTAAAGCAGTAGTGGTACGTACGAAGAGCGGAGCTCGTCGTCCGGACGGTTCTTACATCAAATTTGATGAAAACGCAGCGGTTATCATTAAAGACGATAAGAGCCCACGTGGTACTCGTATCTTCGGACCAGTAGCTCGTGAATTACGTGATAGCAACTTCATGAAGATCGTTTCTTTAGCTCCAGAAGTTCTATAATTTAAGGTATTGCCTTGCTAAGGAGGTGCAGAATTAAGATGCATGTAAAAAAAGGTGATAAAGTACAGGTAATCACTGGTAAAGACAAAGGAAAACAAGGCGTTATCCTTGTGGCTTTCCCAAAGCAAAACCGTGTTATCGTTGAGGGTGTCAATATCGTTAAGAAGCACTCTAAGCCATCTCAATTAAATCCACAAGGTGGAATTATTACTAAAGAAGCACCTATTCACGTTTCTAACGTTATGATTTTAGATCCGAAAACAGGTGAACCTACTCGTGTAGGCTTCAAAGTAGAAGATGGTAAAAAAGTTCGTATTGCAAAAAAATCTGGTGAATTATTAGATAAATAATTTTCTTAAGAAAGGAGGTCACTTCATTGAATCGCCTTAAAGAGAAGTTCCAAAAGGAAATTACTCCTGCTCTAGTGAGCAAGTTTAACTATAAATCTGTAATGCAGGTACCAAAAATCGAAAAGATCGTAATCAACACTGGTGTTGGTGACGCGGTATCTAACTCAAAAGCGTTAGACAACGCAGTAGAAGAATTAACACAAATCACAGGTCAAAAACCTGTTGTAACTCGTGCTAAAAAATCAATCGCTGGTTTCCGTCTTCGTGAAGGTATGCCAATCGGTGCGAAAGTAACTTTACGCGGCGAGCAAATGTATGAGTTCTTCGACAAATTAGTATCAGTTTCTTTACCACGTGTACGTGATTTCCGTGGTGTTTCTAAGAAATCATTCGATGGTCGTGGAAACTATACATTAGGTGTTAAAGAGCAACTTATTTTCCCTGAGATTGATTATGATAAAGTAAGCAAAGTCCGCGGTATGGACATCGTAATCGTTACTACAGCGAAAACTGATGAAGAAGCTCGTGAACTTTTAACACAATTCGGTATGCCATTCCAAAAATAATGGAAGCCAACGCTAAGTAGAGGAGGCGAAAACGTGGCTAAAAAATCTATGATAGCGAAACAAAAGCGTACTCCTAAGTTTAAAGTACAAGAGTATACACGTTGCGAACGCTGCGGTCGTCCGCATTCTGTATACCGCAAATTTAAACTTTGCCGTATTTGTTTCCGTGAACTTGCATATAAAGGTCAAATTCCTGGTGTTAAAAAAGCTAGTTGGTAAAACCCACAAATGGGAAGGAGGTAAAACACATGGTGATGACAGATCCAATTGCAGACATGCTTACTCGCATCCGTAATGCGAACATGGTACGTCATGAGAAATTAGAGGTTCCTGCTTCTAAAATCAAAAAAGAGATCGCTGAACTTTTAAAACGTGAAGGTTTCATTCGTGATGTAGAATACATCGAGGATAACAAACAAGGTATCCTTCGTATTTTCCTGAAATATGGTGCAAACAATGAACGTGTAATCACTGGATTAAAACGTATCAGTAAACCTGGCTTACGCGTTTACGCTAAAGCTGACGAAGTACCACGTGTACTTAACGGATTAGGTATCGCTCTTGTTTCTACATCTAAGGGAGTAATGACAGACAAAGACGCTCGTCAATTACAAACTGGTGGAGAAGTAGTAGCATACGTTTGGTAATATATATTTAAAACGAACGGAGGTGTGACCACATGTCTCGTATTGGTAAAAAGATTCTTGAAATCCCTGCAGGTGTTACTATTACAGTTGCAGAAGACAATACTGTAACAGTAAAAGGCCCTAAAGGTGAATTAACTCGTACTTTCAATGCTGATATGCTTATCAAAATTGAAGAGAATACATTAACAGTTGAGCGTCCATCTGAACAGAAGGAACACCGTGCATTACACGGTACAACTCGTGCTTTAATCGGAAACATGGTTGAAGGTGTAACTGAAGGTTTCGCACGCGGACTTGAATTAGTCGGTGTTGGTTACCGTGCTCAAAAACAAGGTGATAAACTTGTATTAAGCGTAGGTTATTCTCATCCAGTAGAAATGACTCCGGAAGCAGGTCTTGAAGTTGAAGTACCTGCACCAACTAAGATCGTAATTAAAGGTATCGACAAGCAACGTGTTGGCGAATTCGCTGCTAACATCCGTGCTGTACGTGCTCCTGAGCCTTACAAAGGTAAAGGTATTCGTTACGAAGGCGAAGTTGTTCGTCGTAAAGAAGGTAAAACTGCTAAGTAAACCCGTTAGGTGAGAGAAAGGAGTGACAAGAATGATCACTAAAGCTGATAAAAATGCGACTCGTAAGAAAAGACATGCACGTGTACGTGCTAAACTTACTGGTACTGCAGAGCGTCCACGTTTAAACGTGTTCCGTTCTAACCAACATATTTACGCTCAAGTTATTGATGATGTGAATGGTGTAACGTTAGTAAGTGCATCTACTCTTGATAAAGACCTTGCTCTTAACGGTACTAGCAATATTGAAGCTGCTACGAAAGTTGGAGAATCAGTTGCTAAGCGTGCTGTAGAGAAAGGCGTTAAAGAAGTAGTATTTGATCGCGGTGGTTACTTATACCATGGCCGTGTTAAAGCTCTAGCTGAAGCTGCTCGTGAGGCTGGATTACAATTTTAATGGTCAAAGGAGGGAAAATTGATGCATCGCATTGACCCAAGTAAATTAGAACTTGAAGAACGTGTAGTTACGATAAATCGTGTCGCGAAAGTTGTTAAGGGTGGTCGTCGTTTCCGCTTTGCTGCACTAGTTGTAGTTGGCGATAAAAACGGTCATGTTGGATTCGGTACTGGTAAAGCACAAGAGGTACCAGACGCAATCCGTAAAGCTATCGAAGACGCTAAGAAAAACTTAATCGCTGTACCATTAGTTGGTACAACAATTCCACACACAATCAACGGTCATTTTGGCGCTGGTGAAGTATTCTTAAAACCTGCTGCTGAGGGTACTGGTGTTATTGCTGGTGGACCTGTTCGTGCGGTCCTTGAATTAGCTGGTGTACAAGATATTCTTTCGAAATCTCTTGGTTCTAACACACCAATCAACATGATTCGCGCTACTGTGAACGGATTAAGCGAACTTAAGCGCGCTGAAGATGTTGCAAAATTACGCGGTAAATCTGTAGAAGAGCTACTAGGTTAAGGAGGGAAAACAAATGGCGAAAAAGTTAGAAATTACCCTCACTCGTAGTGTAATTGGTCGTCCACAAGATCAACGTGCGACGGTAGAAGCTTTAGGTCTTAAAAAGTTGAATTCAACTGTAGTTAAGGAAGAAACTCCTGCTATTCTTGGTATGATCAACAAAGTTTCTCACCTTGTAACTGTAAAAGAAGCTTAAGGATAACTCATTAATATAAGGAGGTGCCTGGGAATGAAACTTCATGAATTAAAACCTGCAGAAGGTTCTCGTAAAGTACGTAACCGTGTCGGTCGTGGTATCGGTTCTGGTAACGGTAAAACTGCTGGTAAAGGTCATAAAGGACAAAACGCACGTTCTGGTGGCGGTGTTCGTCTTGGCTTCGAAGGTGGTCAAACTCCATTATTCCGTCGTTTACCAAAACGCGGCTTCACAAACATTAACCGTAAAGAGTTTGCTATTGTAAACTTATCAACGTTAAATCGTTTTGAAGATGGTACAGAAGTAACACCTGAATTATTGCTGGAAACTGGCGTTATCAGCAAGTTAAACGACGGTGTTAAAGTTCTTGCAAGCGGAGCAGTAGAGAAAAAACTAACTGTTAAAGCGCACAAGTTCTCTTCAAGTGCTAAAGAAGCAATTGAAGCAGCTGGCGGATCAGTTGAGGTGATCTAATGTTTCGTACAATCTCCAACTTTATGCGCGTTGCTGAGATAAGACGTAAAATATTATTCACTTTAGCGATGTTAATCGTATTCAGGATTGGCACGTTTATCCCCGTGCCATTTACAAATGGAGACGTACTGAAGGCACAAGATCAATTAAATGCTTTAGGTATTCTAAATACATTTGGCGGTGGAGCCTTGAAAAACTTCTCCATCTTTGCGATGGGAATCATGCCGTATATTACAGCATCCATCATCGTGCAATTATTGCAGATGGATGTTGTTCCTAAATTTTCGGAATGGTCGAAGCAAGGTGAAATGGGCCGTCGTAAATTAACGCAATTCACGCGTTACTTTACAATTGTTCTTGCGTTTATTCAGGGGTTTGGTATGTCAATCGGTTTTAACGGTATGGTAGGTGGACAATTAATTTTGAATCCAGGTTGGAGCACTTATTTATACATTGCTACGGTACTGACTGCTGGTACTGCATTTTTAATGTGGTTAGGTGAACAGATTACAGCTAAAGGTGTAGGTAATGGTATTTCCATCCTTATCTTTGGCGGTATTGCCGCAGCGATCCCAAGTGTTATATCTCAAGTGTATCAGCAACAGTTTCAAAATATCGGAGATCAATTGTTCATGAGTATCGTTAAAGTTGCATTGATTTTACTAGCTGTGCTAGCAGTTATTGTGGGTGTTATTTTCATTCAACAGGCTGTTAGAAAGATCCCAATTCAATATGCGAAGCGTGTAACAGGAGGAAATGGTGGTTATGCTGGAGCACAAAACACACATTTACCGCTTAAGGTAAATAGTGCTGGTGTTATTCCAGTAATTTTTGCTGTTTCATTCTTAATTACGCCTCCGACTATTGCACAGTTCTTCCCGAAACATGATGTATCGCAGTGGATTATTGCAAACTTTAACTATTCTCACCCAGTGGGAATGATCATATATGTTGCGCTCATTGTAGCCTTCACATATTTCTATGCATTTGTTCAGGTTAATCCAGAGCAAATGTCAGAGAATCTAAACAAGCAAGGTGGATATGTTCCAGGTATTCGTCCGGGTAAGAATACGGAACAATATCTAACAAAAATCTTGTATCGTTTGACCTTTGTAGGATCAATTTTCCTAGCAGCGATTGCAATCTTACCAGTTATCTTTACGAAATTGGGAAATCTTCCTCCATCTGCACAGATCGGTGGAACGAGTATGTTAATCGTTGTCGGCGTTGCTTTAGAAACAATGAAGCAGCTAGAAAGCCAACTGGTAAAACGCCATTACAAAGGGTTTATCAAGCAGTGAGTAAGTGGGAAGAATTGTCTTCCCTACATGCTCATGTACTCTGAGGGGGAACAAGGATGAACTTAATTTTAATGGGGCTTCCTGGTGCTGGTAAAGGTACACAAGCCGAACAGATTGTTGCCAAGTATAACATCCCTCACATTTCAACAGGAGACATGTTCCGTGCAGCTATGAAGGCTGAAACTGAAATGGGTCTACAAGCAAAATCTTTTATTGATAAAGGTGCACTTGTTCCAGATGAAGTTACAATCGGAATCGTTCGTGAACGTTTAAGTCAAGACGACTGCGTAAGAGGTTTCTTACTAGACGGTTTCCCACGAACTGTTGCACAAGCATCAGCTCTTGAAGAAATTATGAAAGATCTTGGCAAAAAAATCGACTATGTTTTAAACATTAATGTGGATTCAGGGTTGTTATTAAAACGCCTTACAGGCCGTCGCATTTGTAAAGAGTGCGGTGCGACTTACCACTTAGAATTCAATCCACCAGCAAAAGCTGATGTGTGCGATAAATGTGGTGGCGAATTATATCAACGCTCTGATGACAATGAAGAAACTGTAGCAAATCGTTTAGATGTAAATATTAAGCAAACAAAACCTTTGCTTGATTTCTACGAAGAGCTTGGTTACTTACAAAGCATTAATGGTGAGCAAGATATCAATAAAGTATTTGCTGATATCGATGTTCTCATCGGAGGCTTAGCGTAATGATAATCTGCAAAACTCCTCGCGAGATAGAAATCATGCGAGAAGCTGGCAGGATCGTTGCTTTGACTCATCAAGAGTTGAAACAGCACATTACTCCAGGAATTACAACGAAAGAGCTCGATCAAATAGCGGAAAAGACGATTCAAAAATATGGTGCTACGCCATCTTTTAAAGGATACAACGGATTTCCGGGGAGCATATGTGCTTCTGTAAATGAAGAGCTTGTACACGGAATTCCAGGGAAGCGCAAGCTCAAAGAGGGCGATATCATCAGTATCGATATTGGTGCGAAATACAATGGGTACCATGGAGATTCTGCATGGACGTATCCAGTTGGAAACATTTCTGAATCTGTTCAAAAGCTACTTGATGTCACAGAAAAATCGTTGTATCTTGGTCTAGAACAAGTAAAACCAGGCGAGAGATTATCAAATATCTCACATGCGGTTCAAACCCATGCTGAAGAGAATGGATTCTCGATCGTTAGGGAGTATGTTGGTCACGGAATCGGGCAAGACTTACATGAGGACCCTCAAATCCCGCACTATGGTCCACCAAATAGAGGCCCTAGATTAAAGCCGGGAATGGTCATCTGTGTTGAGCCGATGGTGAATCAAGGAAGACGATATGTAAAAACACTATCTGATGACTGGACAGTGGTAACGGTAGATGGTAAATGGTGTGCCCATTTTGAGCACACGATTGCTCTTACAGAAGCAGGATACGAAATCCTTACCACTTTATAAGTAGCTGGCTCTCCGGGATTTCAGAGCAGTGTAAAATGTTACTGATTTGAAGAAGGGAGAACTATTGAATGGCTAAAGATGATGTAATTGAAGTCGAAGGTACCGTTCTTGAAACGTTGCCAAATGCTATGTTCAAAGTAGAATTAGAGAATGGGCATGTCGTATTGGCTCACGTTTCTGGTAAAATCCGTATGAACTTCATTCGTATTTTACCAGGAGACAAAGTTACGGTAGAATTATCTCCGTACGATTTAAATCGTGGTCGTATTACGTACCGTTTTAAATAATATAGCACTCCGTAATCTTTAAGGAGGTTCGAGACATGAAAGTAAGACCGTCAGTTAAACCAATCTGCGAAAAATGTAAAGTTATTCGTAGACGTGGAAAAGTAATGGTTATTTGTGAAAACCCTAAACATAAACAAAAACAAGGTTAATCAGAAGGAGGTGCATTCGTAATGGCACGTATCGCAGGTGTAGATATTCCTCGAGACAAACGCGTTGTTATTTCTTTAACTTACGTATTCGGCATTGGTCGCACAACTGCTGAAAAAATTCTTGCTGAAGCAGGTATTTCTGAAGAAACACGAGTTCGTGATTTAACGGAAGACGAATTAGGACGTATCCGTGATATCATCGATCGTATTAAAGTTGAGGGAGACCTTCGTCGTGAAGTATCTCTTAACATCAAACGTCTAATGGAGATCGGTTCTTACCGTGGTCTTCGTCACCGTCGTGGTTTACCAGTTCGTGGTCAAAACTCTAAAAACAATGCTCGTACACGTAAAGGTCCACGTCGTACAGTAGCAAATAAAAAGAAATAATAAGTAAAGGAGGTTGAACTAACAATGGCACGTAAAACAAACACTCGTAAAAAACGTGTGAAAAAGAATATTGAAGCTGGTATAGCTCATATTCGTTCTACTTTCAACAACACAATCGTAACACTTACAGATACTCACGGTAACGCACTTTCTTGGTCTAGTGCTGGTGCACTTGGTTTCCGTGGATCTCGTAAATCTACTCCATTCGCTGCGCAAATGGCTGCTGAAACTGCTGCTAAAGCTGCAATGGAACACGGTTTAAAAACTTTAGAGGTTACTGTTAAAGGTCCTGGTGCTGGTCGTGAAGCTGCAATTCGTGCTCTTCAAGCTGCAGGTCTAGAAGTAACAGCAATTAGAGATGTTACTCCAGTTCCTCATAATGGATGTCGTCCACCAAAACGTCGTCGTGTGTAATTTTTCTGTATAGAATTTTCCCTTTTGTCTATAATGGATATGATGCATTATCGAGAAATTTCGTACAGAAACATCGCTTGTTGTGCACAATCGGGAACTGCCTAAGGGGGACTTTCGGTTAGACAGGGGTTATACCTTTGTTTAACCGGGGTTTCGACGTTTTGAAGGAGGGTTTAGTTAATGATTGAAATCGAAAAGCCGAAAATCGAAACGGTTGAACTTAACGAAGATGCTAAATATGGTAAATTCGTAATTGAACCGCTTGAGCGTGGATATGGTACTACTTTGGGTAACTCCTTACGTCGTATTCTTTTATCCTCACTCCCTGGTGCCGCTGTTACTGCTATCCAAATCGATGGCGTATTACATGAATTTTCAACAGTTGAGGGCGTAGTAGAAGACGTTACGACGATCATCTTAAACTTGAAAAAGTTAGCTCTTAAAATCTACTCTGAAGAAGAGAAGACGTTGGAAATTGATGTACAGGGCGAAGGTATTGTCACAGCTGCTGATATTACTCACGATAGTGATGTAGAAATCTTAAATCCAGATTTACACATTGCAACGTTAGCAAAAGATGCGCATTTCCGCGTGCGTTTAACTGCAAAGCGTGGCCGTGGGTATACGCCAGCTGATGCAAATAAAAGCGAAGATCAACCAATAGGAGTAATTCCTATTGATTCTATTTATACTCCAGTATCACGTGTGACTTACCAAGTGGAAAAGACACGTGTCGGACAAGTGGCTAATTATGATAAGCTTACGCTTGATGTATGGACGGATGGAAGCATCGGGCCAAAAGAAGCTATCTCTTTAGGTGCCAAAATCTTAACTGAGCATTTAAATATCTTTGTTGGTTTAACTGATGAAGCACAAAATGCTGAGATTATGGTCGAGAAGGAAGAAGATCAAAAAGAGAAAGTTCTTGAGATGACTATCGAAGAACTAGACCTTTCTGTTCGTTCTTATAATTGCCTAAAACGTGCAGGAATTAATACTGTACAAGAGCTTGCGAACAAAACAGAAGAAGATATGATGAAAGTTCGTAACTTAGGACGTAAATCCTTAGAAGAAGTTAAACATAAACTTGAGGAATTAGGTTTAGGTTTACGTAAAGACGACTGAGGATTTAAACCCATCAACAAAGGAGGGAACTACGAATGGCATACAGAAAATTAGGCCGTACAAGTGCGCAACGTAAAGCTATGTTACGTGATTTAGCTACTGATTTAATTATCAACGAGCGCATCCAAACGACAGAAACTCGTGCAAAAGAACTTCGTTCTGTAGTGGAAAAAATGATCACTTTAGGTAAACGCGGAGATCTTCATGCTCGTCGTCAAGCAGCAGCTTTCATTCGCAATGAAGTAGCTAACGCTGAGACTGGTCAAGATGCACTTCAAAAACTATTCGCTGATGTAGCTCCACGCTATGCTGAGCGCCAAGGCGGATACACTCGTATTGCAAAAATTGGTCCACGTCGCGGAGACGCAGCACCAATGGTAATTATCGAGTTAGTATAATGATAATTAAAAGGGCAGGACAGTTCTTTTCAAGAAACTGGTCATGGCCCTTTTTTTTAAATATAAAAATAGGCTAACTGTGCGAAGGAAAGGGTGCCTTCTATTGAAAAAAGAGAAACTTCGGATAGAAAATATATCATTTCAATATCCTGGGGCAGCCACTTATGCATTAAAAGATGTTTCATTTTCCTTATATGAGGGAGAGTGGGTATCTATTATTGGACAAAACGGTTCAGGAAAGTCTACACTTGCAAAATTATTGAATGGTTTGTTTTTGCCAGAAGCAGGGACTATTACAGTAAATGATACAATGGTTTTATCAGAGGAAACGGTATGGGATGTTCGAAAACAAATTGGAATGGTATTTCAAAATCCAGATAATCAATTTGTTGGAACAACAGTGCAAGATGATGTTGTATTTGGCTTAGAGAATATCGGAATGCCAAGAGAACAAATGATTGAAAGATTAGAACAGGCCTTGCGACTTGTCCGTATGGAAGATTTTCTTAATGATGAGCCTCATTCCTTATCTGGTGGGCAAAAGCAGCGAGTGGCAATAGCAGGCGTTTTAGCACTTCAACCATCTATTTTAATATTAGATGAAGCAACGTCAATGTTAGACCCTCAAGGGAGACGTGAAGTAGTAGAAACGGTTAGACAACTTGTTACTCAAAAAGGTATTACCGTGTTATCGATTACGCACGATTTAGAAGAAGCGGCACAGTCAGATCGTGTCATTATTTTAAATAAGGGAGAAATATTAGAGGAAGGGACTCCAGAAAAAATTTTCAAATCCTCTCATATGCTCCAAGAAATTGGCTTAGATGTACCGTTTTCAGTGAAAATAGCAGAATTATTAAAAAGAAATGAAATTCTCTTGCAAAATACGCATCTTACAATGGAAAGCTTGGTGAACGAACTTTGGAGATTACATTCCAAAAAGTAGAGCATCGTTATCAATATAAAACTCCATTTGAAAGACGCGCACTTTATGATGTAGATGTGTCGTTTCCAAGTGGGGGCTATTATGCCATTATTGGTCATACTGGTTCAGGTAAGTCAACGATGATTCAACATTTAAATGGTTTATTGCAGCCGACAAATGGTACAGTTCAAATTGGTGAACATTTGATTTCGGCAGGAAAGAAAGAAAAAAAGTTAAAGCCACTACGTAAAAAAGTAGGGGTTGTCTTTCAATTCCCAGAACATCAGTTGTTTGAAGAGACTGTGGAGAAAGATATTTGTTTCGGCCCTACTAATTTTGGAGTATCTGTAGACGAAGCAAGGCAAAAGGCTAGAAAGGCAATTGAACTTGTAGGGCTAGAACCGGAACTGTTAACACGTTCTCCGTTCGAATTAAGTGGTGGACAAATGAGACGTGTTGCTATAGCGGGTGTACTGGCGATGGAACCTGAAGTGCTTGTATTAGATGAACCTACAGCAGGACTAGATCCAAAAGGGCAGAACGAACTTATGGAGATGTTTTATAAGCTGCACAAGGAGAAAGGTCTTACAGTTATCCTTGTAACGCATAATATGGAGGATGCTGCTCAGTATGCGGAGCAGATTGTAGTTATGCATAAAGGAACGGTCTTTTTGCAAGGAAGTGCAGAGGAAGTATTTTCACATGCCGATGAACTAGAGAAAATTGGTGTGGATCTTCCTATGTCATTAAAGTATAAACGTGCAATTGAAGAGAAGTTTGGTATTTCAATTCCAAAGGCTACCTTATCTTTAGAGGATCTTACTCATGAAGTTGTGCAGGTGTTACGAAAAGGTGGTCATGAATCATGCAGCAGTTGATTATTGGGAGATATATCCCGGGGAATTCACTTATTCATCAACTTGATCCACGTACGAAGCTGCTGATTGTCTTTTTATATGTATTTGTTGTTTTCTTAGCAAATAATGCGATTTCATATGGATTTTTATTTTTATATGCACTCATTGCTTTATTTTTTGCAAAAGTGCCGATTCGTTATGTACTTTCGGGCTTAAAACCAATTTTATGGATTTTTCTTTTTACATTTTTCCTGCATATTTTTACAAATAAGGAGGGGGATGTACTATTCCAGCTTGGTTGGTTTTCGATATATGAAAAAGGATTAGAGCAAGGGATATACATTTCTGTACGATTCTTCGTTATTATTTTAATGACGACATTATTAACGTTAACGACGACACCTATTGAAATTACAGATGGTTTGGAGACGTTATTAAAGCCGTTGAAGCGTATAAAGGTTCCTGTTCATGAAATCGCATTAATGATGTCAATTTCTCTTCGTTTTATCCCGACATTAATGGATGAAACGAGTAAAATAATGAAAGCACAAGCGTCACGTGGTATTGATTTTGCCGGGGGACCGATAAAAGATAGAATGAAAGCTATTATTTCACTGCTCGTTCCTCTGTTTATCAGTGCTTTTAAGCGTGCAGAGGACTTAGCCATTGCGATGGAAGCTCGTGGATATCAAAGTGGTGAAGGACGTACTAAATTTAGGCAACTACGCTGGAAAACAAGCGATACAGTAACGATTGTCAGCTTATTTTGTTTAGCTTGTATTTTGGCATGGGTGCGATCGTAATGGAGAATAGAGAAATGGATAGAATAAAATGTACGGTTGCATATGATGGCATGCATTTTTGTGGTTATCAAATTCAGCCGAACCATCGTACTGTTCAACAGGAGATAGAAAAAGCATTGCAGAAATTGCATAAGGGAGAACTTGTTCGTGTTCAGGCATCTGGTAGAACAGATTCTACAGTTCATGCAAAAGGACAAGTAATACACTTTGATACTCCTTTGTCTCTTGAAGAGTGGCAATGGATTAATGCTTTAAACACAATGTTGCCAGATGATATTGTTATTAGGCAAGTAGAGAAAAAAACAGAAGAATTTCATGCACGTTACGGTGTTGAGAAAAAAGAATATCGTTATCGTGTATTATTATCAAAGACTGCGGATGTATTCCGTAGAAATTACGTATATCAATATCCATACCCGCTCGAAATCAACTCTATAAGAAAAGCAATTCCTTATTTTATTGGAACACATGATTTCACTTCTTTTTGTTCGGCAAAAACTGACAAAAAAGATAAAGTGCGAACAATTTATGAAATCGAGTTAATTGAACAAAATGATGAAATAATTTTTCGTTTTGTAGGTAATGGATTTTTATATAATATGGTCAGAATTATTGTTGGTACGTTACTTAGCGTAGGGCAAGGAAAGCTTGATCCTGATAGCATTCCAGAGATTTTAGCGAAACAAAATCGTCAGTTTGCTGGAAAGATGGCTCCAGGTCATGGGCTTTACTTATGGGAGGTAAACTATAACAACTAATCCTGGTGTAACATTTGCTTGACATTAGAAACTCAAAAGTATATCATAACATATGGTATTGTTTCTAAAACCACGATTAGCCCCGGAAGGAAATCGTGTTTAAGATAAACAATAGATTTTTTCTATGGAAAAGATAACGAGGAGGGAAACACATGCGTACGACTTTTATGGCAAAAGCTAACGAAGTTGAGCGTAAATGGTATGTGGTTGATGCTGAAGGTCAAACTTTAGGTCGCCTTGCTAGTGAAGTAGCATCCATTTTACGTGGTAAAAACAAACCTACATTTACACCACACGTTGACACGGGTGATCATGTAATTATTATTAACGCTGAGAAAATTCATTTAACAGGTAATAAATTAAACGATAAAATTTACTACCGTCACACTAACCACCCAGGTGGACTTAAGCAAAGAACAGCTCTTGAAATGCGTACAAACTACCCTGTACAAATGTTAGAGCTTGCAATTAAAGGCATGCTTCCAAAAGGACGCTTAGGCCGTCAAGTTTCTAAGAAACTTAACGTGTATGCTGGAGCAGAGCATCCACACCAAGCACAAAAACCAGAAGTTTACGAACTTCGCGGATAATTAATTAAAGGAGGGCTTACTTTGGCACAGGTTCAATACTATGGCACTGGACGTCGTAAGAGTTCAGTAGCGCGCGTACGCCTAGTTCCAGGCGAAGGACGCGTTATCATTAACGGTCGTGATTTTGAAAACTATATCCCATTTGCTGCATTACGTGAAGTAGTGAAACAACCTCTAGTTGCAACAGAAACTTTAGGTAACTACGATGTACTTGTAAACGTAAATGGTGGTGGATACACTGGTCAAGCTGGTGCTATTCGTCACGGTATTTCTCGCGCTTTATTAAAAGCTGATCCAGAATACCGTCTAACACTAAAACGTGCAGGTCTATTAACTCGTGACGCACGTATGAAAGAGCGTAAAAAATACGGTCTTAAAGGCGCACGTCGTGCACCTCAGTTCTCAAAACGTTAATTTTTGCGAACTACAAACCCCAACCATTTTGGTTGGGGTTTTTTTATGTTTCATTCCTCTTTTGCAATTTTTATAGCTTGGAATATTTTAGTGCTACCGCCACGCGTATGCTTCTTCTTTAGAAGTTTAGACTAATACGTATTAGGGAGGTTTATAAGTACTATGAATGTCATTGTCAGCTTACAAGAAAAACAAAAAGAAAAGCAGTTAAAATACGAGCGGAAGATGTTGCGGGAATTATCATTAAAAACATTGCGTTCAAATATTCGTGATGCCTTTCAAATGCAAGAGCTTCATCGTCAGTATGAAGATTACTGTATTGAATTAGGGATAGAATCTTATTTATTAGGAGCGAGATACAGTAAATTTGGTTATTATGGTGAATCGTTTTTTGATGTGAAATATAGAGCTTTAGAAGAAGAACAACAATTAACTGAAACGCTATTTCAATTTTTAACGAGTATGACTATGCGAGAAATAAAGTTGAAAGATGAGGAATTACTTTTTGAATCTTGTCAGCAGTTTATAGGATTGTGGTGGCAAGAAGGGTATGAAAAAGGTGAAAGAAGATATCGATTAAAGCTTCATTAAGACAAGCATAAACTTTCCTCTTGTCCCATATAAGTAATTAGAGGGACTAGCTGGAGGAGGAAAGGTATGAAGAGAATTCGAATTATCTCTTTTGCACTCGCTGCGGTTGTATTGTTTTTTTTAGTCAAACAAGAATTTCAAATTACAAAATCGTGGCGTGCTTGGAATTTACCCTTATCAGGGAAAGTAATCGTATTAGATGCTGGGCATGGTGGACCAGATGGAGGGGCTGTTGGTGGAAAGGATATTATAGAAAAGGATATTACGCTTGAAATTACAAAAAAGGTACAAGACTATTTACAAGAACAAGGTGCACTAGTTATTTTAACGCGTGAGGGAGATTATGATTTAGCTAACAAAGATACAAAGTCATATAGCAGACGTAAAGCAGAGGATTTAAAAAAACGTGTAGAAATCATCAATAAACCTGATGTAGACTTTTTTGCAAGTATTCATTTAAATGCTTTAACTAGTAGTGGATCGAAAGGCGCACAAACGTTCTATTACCGCTCTTCAATTGAAAATGAACGTGCTGCAAAATTTATACAGGCTGAATTGAGAACAAGTTTAGAGAATACGAATCGTTCTGCTAAGACTATTTCGCATGTGTATTTATTAAAGTATTCTAAAACACCAGGTGCTTTAATTGAAGCTGGCTTTTTATCGAATGTGAACGAAAGGTATATGTTAAATTCGGAGAAATATCAGCAAAAGGTAGCAGCTGCAATATACCGTGGTATACTACGGTATTTCACGGAAAAAGGAAATCCTCCAGAATAAGGAGGATTTTTTTGAGCTTCTCTCGTTAACGAAGTTTTCGGAAAATATGTTATACTGGAAATGTAAACGCATTTATTTCAAGAATAAGCAGAGATAAATTCAATTAACATTACGTTATTTTTCATACAGGGGGCTGGGCTAATTATGGTAACGAAAGAGCAAGTGGTTGAAGCGTTAGAAGGGATTGTAGATCCGTTTTTACATAAAACATTAAAAGAAACAAGTGCAATTAAAGAGGTAACAGTCAAGCCAGAGAAGGAACATGTGAGTGTCAAAATTGCAATCGTAAAAACCGGTACAGCGGAACAAATGCAGTTGCAGTCTGGAATTGTAAAGTTAGTAAAAGAACTTGGGGCAGCAACAGTTGGACTTCGTTTTGCAGAATTTACAGAAGAGGAATTAGCTCAGTTTGCGCCGGAACAAGAAGAAGAGCAAAGTGAATCTTTATTGTCACCTAATTCAAAAACAACATTCTTAGCAGTAGCGAGTGGAAAAGGTGGCGTGGGAAAATCAACTGTTTCCGTTAACCTTGCAGTTGCTTTAGCTCGTTTAGGAAAAAAGGTTGGTATTATTGATGCGGACATTTACGGTTTTAGTGTGCCAGACATGATGGGGATAGAAAAACGTCCTATCGTAAGAGGTGACAAGATAATTCCGGTGGAACGTTTAGGTGTAAAGGTAATCTCAA
Source organism: Bacillus sp. GMs2/2 (assembly GCF_050172095.1). Taxonomy (NCBI): domain Bacteria; kingdom Bacillati; phylum Bacillota; class Bacilli; order Caryophanales; family Bacillaceae; genus Bacillus; species Bacillus sp. GMs2/2. Next base: position 3,438 of record NZ_JBNLYE010000006.1, on the reverse strand, counting down.
TGGGCTTCTTTGTAGAGGATAATGCACCAGTTATTTGGAGAGGACCTATGCTTGGGAAAATGTTAAACCACTTCTTCACAGAAGTAGAATGGGGCGATTTAGATTATTTAGTACTAGATTTGCCACCAGGCACAGGTGATGTTGCGTTAGATGTGCACTCAATGTTGCCATCTTGCAAAGAGATTATTGTAACGACGCCTCATCCAACAGCTGCGTTTGTAGCAGCGCGTGCTGGAGCGATGGCATTGCGCACTGAACATAGTATTCTTGGTGTTGTTGAGAATATGGCATATTTTGAAAGTAAGGTAACTGGTGAGAAAGAATATGTATTTGGAAAAGGCGGGGGAGATAAGTTAGCTACCGAATTACAAACAAATGTTCTTGGGCGTATTCCACTACAACAACCCGATTGGAATAAAGAAGACTTTGCTCCTTCAGTATATGAAGATACACATACAACGGGCATTATTTATAGTAAAATAGCTGAAACAGTAATTGATAAAACAGCTGTTACACAAAAATAAAGTGAAACTTTAATCAGTGGGGTTTACCTGTTACTGACAACAATAAGGCTGTAAACCTTTCGCTTAACTAGAGGGGTCCATTTTGTCTATTAATAGCAAGATAAAGTAATAACGAGTGAACAATGTATACATTGTTCACTCGTTATTATAGTTATTATTTTTTACTGTTCTTCCTTCTTCTCGTCTTGAGAACCACCGTCACCGCCTGTTTCTTTCTTACCGGATCCGCCTTTTTCAGCTTTTTGCACACCTTTACTAATGATATCAATCATCTTGGCTTGGAAGAGTGGACTTTCAGCAGTTTCTGTTAGTACTTGTTGTAGATATTGACGGTATTCTTTACTCTTCATTGTTTGTAACATCATTTTTTCTACTTCAGGATTTTTCATAATTTCTATAACGCCTGCTTGGTATTCAGGGTCTTTTAGTAAGGTTTTCATTAATTGAGTTTGTTCTTTCCCCATACTTTTAGCAAACTTTGATGAGAACTCAGGATCTTTAAAGAGCTTTTCCCAGAATTGTTGCCCTTTATCGGATACCATGGCATCTTCAATCGTTTTCTTTACTACTGTTTCATCTAGTATGAGTGCTTGTTTCATTTTTTCATCAGTTAATACATCTTGAATAGCTTTCTTACCTTGATCTGTTTTTAAAATATCAACAATCATTTTCTTTGTTTGATCGTAATCTAGTTCGGATTTCGTTTCTTTTCCTTGTGCGCATGCTGCAAGTGCGATAAGTAGAAAAGAAGAAACGAAAATGAATAGCATCCGTTTCATAAGTTGGAACTCCTTTCAGCACAGTTCTCTCTTTTTAATATAAATATCTTTAAGGAATTTATACATGAACATGGCTAGCTTTTTGAAATTGTCATTGATACAATTTAATTAGAAATATAAGGATAATGGGGGATGTGTTGTGAATAGCCGCAAGTGGGTACGACTATTTTTAACGACGTTGTTTCTTGGTGGAATTAGCACAGTTATTATTGGTTTTGTTTTGGAGTGGGACAAGTACAATAAATTTTTTCAAAATTTCGACGGTAAGGAGATTTTAGCAGTATCTTTCTGGCTGATGGGTGTAGGATTTATTTTTAGTGTTATAAGTCAAATGGGATTCTTTGCATATTTAACAATCCACCGTTTTGGACTAGGGATGTTCCGCTCATCTTCTTTATGGAATGCAGTCCAGCTCTTCTTTATTGCATTCGTATTATTTGATTTTGTGTATTTAAGATCTGTACTTATTGCAAATGGGGAAGTCTCGTTAGGGAATAACATACTTGTTGCTGGAATATTATTTGTGTTTGGAGCAATTGTTGCTTATGTAAAAAGCAAAGAAACAAATAAAAAAGCATTTGTGCCAGCTCTGTTCTTTATGGTTGTTGTAACGATCCTTGAATGGGTACCGGCGCTTCGGATTAATGATACAGATTGGTTATATTTAATGGTTATACCGCTATTGTTATGTAATGCATATCAATTACTTGTATTACATCGTTTAATCGGAAAAACAAGTAAATCAGCTTAATAGAGAGATTTTATACACCAGCAGTTATAATGCTGGAAATGGTATGATTAAAAAAGCTCTACCACCTTCTTGAAAGGTAGTAGAGCTTTTTATGCGTGAAGAGTGGTAGGGAAGAAGCTACTTCACATCTTCACTTTTCGTACTTGTGTTGGAAATAAGTTGTGATACGGATATTTGCTCATATCCATCACTTTTTATTTTTTGCAGGAGCAGCGGTAAAGCTCTATTTGTTTGAAGGGCAGAATCGGATGCGTGTAATAAGACGATATCTCCACCTTTCAAATTATTAGAGACAGTGGAAACGATGTTATTTACACCTGGGTTTTTCCAATCGTTTGAATTATTACTCCAATGCACGACGGTGTATCCAAGTGATTCTGCGATTTTAAGGGTTGCTTTGTTAAATTCGCCACTAGGTGGACGTAACAGCTTGACTTGTTTTACACCAAGTTTCGTAAAAACATCTTGTGCTCGTAAAAGGTCTCGTCTTATTTCATTTGTCTCTAGAGAAGTGTAGGATGTGTAATTGTACCCCATACTACCGATTTCGTGTCCGTCTTTCATGATTCGCTCTACAATATCGGGGTGTCTTTCGGCCCATGCAGCAGAAAGGAAGAATGTTGCATTCTTAATTTCTCTTTCTTTAAGAGTATCTAGGATTGGAATTGCTTTTTTGTCTCCCCAACTAATATCAAACGTAAATGCAACTTGCTTTTTAGCGGTGTCTCCTTTGTAAATTACTTTAGGGCCTGTAGCAGTTGAAAAAGCAGATTCATGTGAATATGTTTTTAAAAAGAGTAGCCATGCTGTAAATAAGGACAGTATCACTATTAAGCTAATGTGTTTAAAATTTCTCTTACTCGTAATAAAAAAGAAAAACATAATATTACGCCCCTTTGTCCAATCCTTTTCAGTTACATATATGCTGTAAATATAAAAAAGAGAACAAAGGATTAATATCGTAAGTAGTGGATATAATGGATGATAGGATTGTGATAATTGAAAATGAGCGGAACGTTTATTGTTGCGTAAGGAATTATTGAGGTGATTGTTTGCTTGGGCTGATGTTGACAAAAGAAGAGAGAAAAGAAATGGAATACATATTGAAGAGAGAATTAGAGGAACTTTTATTTGATTTTGAAGATGAGCGTATTCATGAAGTTGTAAAAAAAGCCATGGAAGAAAGATATAAAATCATTTTCTGTTTATTCCGGAGAGTAGCTAACACAGAAGAATGTATTCGTTATGTAAGAAAAAGAATTTTTTATTAAAAAGTGTTGACGTTAACGGTTTGTATATGGTAAATTAATAACCGTCGCTGATGCGGAAACGCAGAAAACGACAAAAAGAAATTGAAAAACTTAGTTGACATCGAAAAACGAAA
>NZ_JBNLYE010000005.1:0-58792 GCF_050172095.1 Bacillus sp. GMs2/2 | reverse complement strand
AGAAAATATATTCTATTTACTTTCTCAATATAACATATTGGGAATAAAAATACAAAACGAAATAATGTGACATTTAAGTGAATTGAAAAATAACCAGCTCCACAGAAGGGAGCTGGTTAAGGAAGTATTATTTAACAAAGCGTTTTTCAATGTCATCTAATAGTAGGTTAGCGGCCATTACGCCACCAGCTGTATTCCAAATAACGTCATCAACTTTGTATGCTTTACCATTTTTTACTACATTTAAATTTTTAAATAGAGGATCGTTTATATACTCTTTTTCTAGTTCAGATCCTTTTTTCTCATTTCCTTTATCGAATGTGAAGTAGAATAATACGTCACCATCCATAGCAGAAATACGCTCTTTAGATACGTTACGCTCTGCAAAATCATCTTTATTTTGATCTCCAGGACGTTTAAATCCAAGTTCTTTTAAAATAACACCAGAGAATGTATCGCCATGATAAATACGAACATCACCAGGCATGAAACGAACCATAGAGATTTCTTGGTTTACTTTATCGCCAAGTTTGCCTTTTAAATCTTTTATACGTGATTCGTAATCAGCTACAACTTTTTGACCTTCTTTTTCTTTATTTAATGCTTTTGCATAAAATTTGAAGTTATCTTTCCATTCACCACGTAATGTTTCTGAGAACACAGTAGGTGCAATTGCTTTTAGTTGTTCGTACACTTTTTCGTGGCGCATTTTATTACCGATAATTAAGTCTGGTTTTAAAGAAGCAATTGTTTCAACGTTAACTTGTCCTTCATCACCAACAACTTTTACATCTTTCATTTTATCCTTAATATGTGGATACCATGGGTCACCAGTCCAAGACTTTACAGCACCAACTGGTTTCACACCTAATTCAAGTAAAGCTTCAGTTCCTTCATTTGTTAAGATAACTACACGTTTTGGATTAGCAGGAACTTCTGTTTTACCCATTGCATGTTCTACAGTAACCACTTCTTTTTTATTATCTTCTTTTGTAGATTCTTCTTTGTTATTTGATTTTCCACAAGCGCTTAAAAGCATTGAAAATGCTAGTAAAAATACAAATACTGTAAACGATTTCTTCCGCATGAAATTCATTATGTACCCCCTACATGTTGAGAATATTTTTCAATAGCAAGCATGATATTAAGCCTTTATCTTTTGATTGTCAATACATATGGGTGAAAATAATTCTCATTTCCGTTGACAATGAGAATTAAGTTGAAATACACTAACAACGTATCATTATACATTGAAGGGGAAACGCTGCATGTTATTAAAAACAAATCGAGCAAAATGGATTGGATTATTTGTTGGAATCATTGCAGTCGTTATTTGTATTTGGGGAAGTATTATTTTCGGGTATACAAATACGAGTTGGAAACTAGCATTGGATGCTTTTTTCCATTTTAACGGTTCCAATGAACATATTATTATTCAAAATGTACGTCTGCCTAGGGCGTTAATTGCAGCTAGTGTTGGTGCTAGTTTAGCCATTGCTGGTTGTCTTATGCAAACTTTAACTAAGAATCCACTTGCTTCTCCAGATTTTATTGGATTAAATTCAGGTGCTGCGTTCTTCATAGTTGTAGCAATTGTAATCTTTTCAGTAACATCATTATCAGCTTTCACATGGATTGCCTTTTTAGGAGCGGCGGTTGCAGCTGTACTTGTATTTGCTTCTAGTTCTTTAGGAAAAGAAAGAACTACTCCTCTTAAGTTAACGTTAGCAGGGGTCGCAATTAGTGCGTTATTTTCATCATTAACACAAGGATTACTTGTGTTAAATGAAAAAGCACTTGAAGAGGTATTATTTTGGCTTGCTGGATCTGTGCAAGGGAGAAAGTTAGAAATTTTACAATCTGTATTCCCATATTTATTAATAGGATGGATTGCATCTCTTATGATGGCAGGGAAAGTAAATACATTGATGATGGGAGAAGACGTCGCGAAAGGACTTGGACAACGAACAATTTTAATGAAATCATTCGTGTTACTTATTATTGTACTGTTGTCTGGTGGTTCGGTTGCGGTTGCTGGCCCAATTGGATTTATTGGAATTATTACTCCGCATTTTGCGAGATTTCTTGTTGGAGTTGACCACAGATGGAGAGTGCCTTATAGCGGATTGTTAGGTGCAATACTACTAATATTGGCTGATATAGCAGCAAGATATGTCATTATGCCACAAGAAGTACCAGTAGGAGTTATGACAGCATTTATTGGAGCTCCATTCTTTATTTATATTGCACGTAAGAGAGGGCTTAGCAAATGAAGAAATATATTCCGTTTCGTATAGGAAAAGGTGAGCTCTCGTTTTTAATGTATAAACGAGCTTGTCTCGTCTTGTTAAGTTTACTAGTTGTTTTAATAGGATTATTCTTTGCGAGCGCAGGTATGGGAGACATGAAAATTGCTCCTTATGACGTATGGCAAGCAATTACTGGAAATGGCGATGCGATGTCAAATATGGTTGTGAATAAGTTTCGTATGCCACGTATTTTAATTGCTATCCTCGTAGGAATTGCGCTTGCTGTAGCAGGATGTATTTTACAAGGTCTCGTTCGAAATCCACTTGCTTCTCCGGATATCATCGGGATTACGGGCGGGGCAAGTGTTGCAGTTGTATTGTTTTTAGCTATATTTAGTGATAAAAATAATGCGCTAACTGTAAGTATTCATTATATGCCGTTAGCAGCCTTTGTTGGGGCAACGATTGTGGCGCTTTTTGTATATTTATTTGCATGGAGAAATGACGGGTTATCGCCGATTAGTCTTGTTTTAATTGGTGTGGGGTTTTGGGCATTAACGAAAGCGGCAACGACTTTGTTTATGTTGTTAGCACCAATTTATCAAGCGAGTCAAGCGAATGTATGGATTACAGGTACTGTTTATGGTTCTTCATGGCAAAACGTTATGGTGCTTGCACCGTGGGTTCTCATTTTAACGGTAATATCATTTATAGCTGCTAGACATTTAAATGCGCAAGAGCTAGGGGATGATATTGCGGTAGGACTTGGTGTTCCTTTAACGAAGTCACGCGTATTCATGTTATTACTTAGTACGGCTTTAATTGGGGGAGCAGTTGCCTTCGCCGGAGGAATTGGATTTGTCGGTTTAATGGCACCTCATATTTCACGAAGGCTAGTTGGTTCTTTATACGGTGCATTACTCCCAGTTGCAGCTATTGTTGGTGCAATTCTAGTACTTGCTGCAGATTTAATTGGGCGTACAGTTTTCACACCACTTGAAATTCCAGCAGGGGTATTTACATCAGCAATTGGTGCACCTTATTTTATTTATTTACTTTATAAAAGTCGGAATTCATAAAGGGAGATGAATATGCAAAAAGCATTGGAGACGAAACGTTTGACGTTGTCTTATGGTGAAACAATTATTATCGATGAGTTGAATTTAGAAATTCCAAAAGGTGAAATTACAATCTTTATCGGTTCCAACGGTTGCGGGAAATCAACTTTATTACGTTCACTAGCTAGATTATTAAAGCCAACAACTGGTGACATTTTGTTAGATAATCAAGCTATTCAAAGTATGCAAACGAAGCAAATTGCTCGTCAAATGGCGATTTTACCGCAAGGACCGCAAGCACCTGAAGGGCTTACAGTATTGCAACTTGTAAAACAAGGACGCTATCCATATCAAACATGGCTGAAACAGTGGTCAGAAAAAGATGAGGAAATGGTACAGAAGGCACTTGCAGCAACAGGTATGACAGAATTTGCTGAGCGTGATGTGCATGCTCTTTCAGGTGGACAACGACAACGTGCTTGGATTGCAATGACGCTTGCACAAGATACAGATATTATTTTACTGGATGAGCCTACTACATATTTAGATATGACTCACCAAATTGAAGTGCTAGATTTATTATTCGAATTAAATGAAACAGAACAAAGAACAATTGTTATGGTATTACACGATTTAAATTTAGCATGTCGCTATGCAGATAACATTGTAGCCATTCAAGATAAACAAATATATGCACAAGGTAAACCTGAAGAAGTGGTAGATGAGAAACTAGTACGTGATGTATTCCGAATGGAGTGTCAAATTAGTACGGATCCGTTATTTGGAACACCGCTTTGTATACCTCACGGAAGAGGAAGACGTGTAGTTAAAGAAGTTGCTCAGGCAATGAGATAAAAAAACGATGAGTGATTCATCGTTTTTTTATTTGGTACAAGAAAATAAGAGGAAGAGAGGAATACGTAAGCGACGTTTATACTCTTCTTCATCTTGAAAATAGGTTGGATTTGGTGTAGCTTCTTTTAATGATGTAATGGTAAATCCGGCTTGCTGTAATAATGTGAAATAATCTTCCGTTGTACGATGATATTTAATAACTTCTTGGTCAATCCATGGTTCAACCCGTTTGCCTAGTTTAAAGTAATCATCGACGAGCCAACTCGTTCTTTTACCACTTGTTTGTAAGCTTTCAAACGAAGAAGTAATAATGGGATGTTGAACGCTAAAGGTAAAGGTGCCATTTGTTTTTAAAGTTTGAAACACATTTTGAAAAATGGCATCAAGATGTTCAATATAATGTAAGGCGAGTCTAGATGTTACTAAATCAAAAGTGGAAGAGGGGTAGGTATAATCTTTGAGGTTTAAAAAATGAACAGATCCATTTTTATTTTCTAGTTGTTTTTTAGCTTTTTCATACATAAGTTCGGAGCCTTCAATGCCGGTGTAAGAGTAGCATTCCTTTTCTAATAATTCCGCGCCAAACTTAGCATCACCACAGCCTAAATTGAGAATTTGTCTTCCTCGTACATGACCAATGAGCTGAAAGAATACTGGTTTTTCAATGGATTCATTTGGGCTATTTTCTCGGTATCTTCGTTTCATATATTGTTCGAAAAATGCTGTGTTATTGTATACATCAGATTCTGTAAATGCCATGTTTTAAACCTCCTGAAATATTTTTTTAATTCTATCAAATATGAAAAGTAAATAATAGATTTATTGTAATGAATCATATATAATCTAAAATTGTAAGCGGTTACTTTAAACTATTTTTCTATAATAAATTCTGAAAACGTGTTAAGCTAGTAGAGGGATTATTAGAACTATTAAGACAATAATCCGCTTACATGAACGATGGGAGGCTTCACGATGTCTAGTAAAACACTTGCGAAATTTTTAGAAGAAAATTTAGAGGATTTAAAATCAAAGGGGCTTTATAACGTAATTGATCCGCTTGAGAGTTCAAATGGACCGATCATTACAATTGGCGGAAAAGAATATATTAACTTATCTTCAAACAACTATCTTGGATTAGCAACAGATAGCCGTTTGCAAGAAGCAGCAATTGGTGCTATTCATAAGTACGGTGTTGGAGCAGGGGCTGTTCGTACAATTAACGGTACTTTAGATTTGCATATTAAGTTAGAAGAAACAATTGCAAAGTTTAAACATACAGAAGCAGCAATTGCTTATCAATCAGGATTTAACTGTAATATGGCAGCGATTTCAGCTGTTATGGATAAAAATGATGCAATTCTTTCAGACGAATTAAACCATGCTTCTATTATTGATGGTAGTCGTCTATCAAAAGCAAAAATTATTGTTTATAAACATTCGGATATGGAAGATTTACGCCAAAAAGCAATTGCGGCGAAAGAATCAGGTCTTTACAATAAATTAATGGTAATTACAGACGGTGTCTTTTCAATGGATGGAGATGTTGCAAAACTACCAGAAATTGTTGAGATTGCAGAAGAGTTAGATTTAATGACATACGTAGATGATGCACACGGTTCAGGTGTACTTGGAAAAGGTGCAGGAACTGTAAAGCACTTCGGTCTTTCTGATAAAGTTGATTTCCAGATTGGTACATTATCAAAAGCAATTGGGGTAATTGGTGGATATGTAGCAGGGAAACAAAACTTAATTGACTGGTTAAAAGTTCGTTCACGTCCATTCTTATTCTCTACAGCATTAACACCAGCTGATGCAGCAGCTTGCATGAGATCAATTGAAATCTTAATGGAAAGCACAGAGTTACACGATCGCTTATGGGAAAATGGCCGCTACTTGAAACAAGGATTAAAAGAACTTGGCTTTAACATTGGAGAAAGTGAAACGCCAATTACACCTTGTATCATTGGGGACGAAGTATTAACACAAGAATTTAGTAAACGTCTAAATGAAGAAGGGGTATACGCAAAATCTATCGTGTTCCCAACTGTAGCAAAAGGAACAGGGCGCGTTCGTAATATGCCTACAGCAGCTCATACGAAAGAAATGTTAGATGAAGCAATTCTTAAGTATGAAAAAGTAGGAAAAGAAATGGGCATCATTTAAGTAACGACATCTTTTGAATAGCTTGCAAATGAGGAGTGGGGAAAATGAAAAAAATTCTAGTAACCGGTTCTTTAGGGCAAATTGGTTCTGAACTAGTAATGAAACTTCGTGATGTATACGGCGCATCAAATGTTATTGCAACAGATATTCGTGAAACAGATAGTGAAGTAGTAACGTCTGGTCCATTTGAAACGTTAGATGTAACAGATGGACAAAAACTACATGATATCGCAAAGCGTAATGAAGTAGATACAATTATTCATTTAGCAGCTTTACTTTCAGCAACAGCAGAAAAAAATCCGTTATTCGCATGGAACTTAAATATGGGCGGACTTGTAAATGCATTAGAAGCAGCTCGTGAATTAAACTGTAAATTCTTCACGCCAAGTTCTATCGGTGCATTCGGTCCATCGACGCCAAAAGATAATACACCGCAAGATACAATTCAGCGTCCTACTACGATGTATGGGGTAAACAAAGTGGCAGGAGAATTACTGTGTGATTATTATCATCAAAAATTTGGCGTAGATACGCGCGGTGTCCGTTTCCCAGGTTTAATTTCTTACGTAGCTCCTCCAGGAGGCGGAACGACTGATTATGCAGTTGAAATTTATTATGAGGCGATTAAAAAAGGTGCATACACCTCATACATTGCTGAAGGAACGTACATGGACATGATGTATATGCCTGATGCTTTACAAGCGATCATTTCTTTAATGGAAGCTGATCCAAGTAAGCTAGTGCATAGAAATGCATTTAACATTACAGCAATGAGCTTCGAGCCAGAGCAAATTGCAGCGTCAATTCGTAAACACATTCCGACGTTTACAATGGATTATGCAGTAGATTCAGCTCGTCAAACAATCGCTGATAGCTGGCCAAACTCTATTGACGCAACTGCAGCAATGAAAGAGTGGGGCTTTAAAGCAGAATACGATTTAGACAAAATGACAACTGACATGCTGGCTAAGTTAAAAAAAAAGCTCACAGCTGAGTTAGTGATGAATTAATAGGAAGAGTCGATTCTTAGGAATCGGCTCTTCATTATTTTTGGGAGGAGAGAAGTCTTATGCAAAGAGTTGATGTCGTATACGCACTAATACATGACGAAGAAACAGATAAAATATTAGTGGTACATAATGTAGAACAAAACGTTTGGTCATTGCCAGGTGGGGCTGTGGAAAAAGGTGAAATATTAGAGGAAGCACTAATAAGAGAAGTGAAAGAAGAGACAGGTTTAACCGCCTTGGCTGGGGGGCTTGTTGCGGTCAATGAAAAATTCTTTGAAGAATCAGGGAATCATGCACTATTTTTTACATTCCGAGCGAATGTAGTAAAAGGGGAACTTATTGCGGAAGATGAAGGTGAAATTTCTGCAATAGAGTGGGTAGATCGAACAATTGCGAATGAGCGTTTCCCATACTATGACGGAGGATTTGAATCTTTATTAGAAGTAGCCATTCCATACAAGTTTCAACCAGAAACAAAGTAATTGAACGAAAAAACAGGAGCCACAAGGCTCCTATTTTCTATTCAATCGTCTTCAGTAATAGTTTTTTCAGCAATGGTTTAATCTTCAATCGTAAATCTTCAGCATGATTTGCAACTAAGAAGTGATGGTTATAAATGTTTTTCATCAATTGATAAGTTGCTTCTTTCGCTTCGCCTTCTTCGATGAAGATACCGATTACTTCCATACCACTTTTACGCGCGAGTTTAACAGCTTCATGCGTATCTAAAATTCCGTCTTGTTGATAGTCTAGCGCAGAAGGCTCACCGTCTGTGAAGACTAGTAAGAATTTATGTTTCTCAGGTCTTTTGGCAAGTTTTTCAGAAACGATACGAATAATATATCCGTCGCGGTTATCTTCTTCTTCACGAAGTTGCATAATTTCTGGACCAACGTTTGGCAACGTTGAATTTTTATAATTTACAACTTCATGGATAACGTTCGGCTTATCTTCAGGTTTAGCGCTAGAGGCATCTTCCCAAAATCCGCTAATAGCGTGCGGGATTTTTAAAGACTTTAAAGCTTCATGGAATAGTACAACACTCTTCTTCGTTTCTTCCATTTTGTTATACATAGAACCAGAACAGTCAACTAATAGTTGGAATGCAACATCGAGTTCTTGTGACTCTTGTCCTTTTTTATAAAACATACGCGGTTGTTTTTCGGTATAAATACGAAGGAATTTCTTACGAAGTCTTCCGTAATATTTATCACTATTCGCATTCGTTTTATTTTCAATTGTTTTTTCGATAATTTTCTTTAATTCTTTTACATCTTTATTGACGACTGATTTGATAGCTTGGTAATCTTTTTTCTCATCTGAGTTTGGTTTGCGAGCTTCTTTAAATGTATGAGAAGCACCTACATTATACTTACCGTATGCACCGTCGTGCTGGCTAGAAGCGTGTGAAGCCCTTGCTTCTTCTGTATCAGCGCCATCAAAGTTGGATTGTGTACTTTTTTGTGAGGTACCTTGTACAGAACCAAGTGCTTGGTCGCCATCTTCTGATTCACGGGCAGTATCACCCATCATATTAGTTTTTGTTCCGCTTTCTAATTCAAAGCGTAAAAAGTTCTCGTTTTCGTTATTTTTATTTTCACGATGCCATGTGGAGAAACTTTCATCCATTTTGTTTTTATTTTCATCGTCATCTATAAGCTGCGTATCATCATTTGCTAAATCTTCGACGCGACAGTTCTTTTCGTCTGCAAGGACAGATAAGTAAAGTGGAGCATGTCCGAAATAGTTGTTAAGCATATCGCTTTCAAGAAGCGCCTCTAAGCGATAGCGAATTTTCTCAACGATATACATAATATCTTCTGTATTACGTGCTTGGAATGTTTCATGTAAAATCGCTTCAATTTGCTCAAAATATTCATTATTAAACATTTCGTATTTATCGCTAGTTAATGAAAGATAGCATAGGCAAAATAGACGATCACCGTGATAATTACGAACACGGTTTATTTCATTTTGAGAGCCGAAATAATTGCGGTACATTTCTTTTCGACGTTTAAAAACATGCTTCGTGCCAGGACGTAAGTTCTTTACGATTTCCTCAACGCGTAAATCTTCTAATAGAACAAATAATTGTGTTAAAAACTTTTTTAGGGGCGATTCTTGCAATTCAATCGCATAAGAACGAATTAAAGTCATGTCCGAGTAATGTTTATTACCAAGTGCTTTTAAGAACACTTCGCTTTTTAATCCGATTACTGTATCTTCTTCTTTTCGATCATCCCAAAAGTGACTAATGACAACTTTCTTTTCAATTTCGTCGTAGTATGCTTTATAGCCATATTCAAGATAGGCATCGTCTTCTTTTAGAAGGGCATACATTAAGTTTTCCATTTGTAGAAACAGCGACGCATCAATTTTTTTGTCACTAAAAATTTGTCTCATAAATTATCCCTCAAAGAAATAACTTTCTGCTAATTCACGGACAGTCATTTGTTCTGTTTCATCATTAAGTTTTGCAATTATGCTTCGTTCAATCGCTCGCATAACAGGAATATATACACCTAAATCACATGCGTCGATAATACCACGAATACTTGCTGCTTCTTCACTTACACGTCCATCGCGAGCTAAAGGCATAAGGTCGCTTGCAAATGCAACAAACTTTTCAATTGTTGCAACATCATTTAATTTTGATTCTGCTAATAATAGTTCTTTTAATGTATCACCTTGAATGTAAGGAACTTCAATAATAACGAAACGGTTTTTTAACGCTTCATTTAGTTCACTTGTTCCAACGTAACCTTCGTTAATCGCAGCAATTACACGGTATTCGTCATCACCGTATACAACCTCTTGTGTAAATGGGTTTGTAATCATTTTACGGTAATCTAATGCGCCGTGAAGAAGTGGTAACGTTTCAGGTTTTGCCATATTGATTTCGTCAATATATAGGAAGTGACCGTTCTTCATTGCTTTCATAAGAGGACCGTTAACGAATGAAACTTCAGATGCACCATCTTTCGTTTGTAGTGTGTTGTATCCTAAAATACCCTCTACATCTAAGTCGACAGAGCAGTTAATGCTATGCATTGGTTTTTGGAATAGAGAAGAAAGAGTTTCCGCTAGTACTGTTTTACCACTACCAGTCGGTCCTTTTAATAGAATATTCTTGCCAAGAAGAAGTGCTGTAATCGCATCTTCAATAATGCTATTATCAGACGCTTTATATATTTTCGTTCCGATTAAATGTGCATTTTCACCAGCTTCTTGCTTATTCTTTTCATGAATCGTAGAAAGCTGTTGTTTTAAATCATCATGTATATGAAATTGTTCTAACATGTATTTCCCACCTAACATTATTTTCATAAAGTAATACATCTTATGATAACTTGTTTTAATATGGTATGCAAAGAAAAGGAAGGAGGATAAAGGGAAAAGAAAAAGCAATCAAGATGAAGTTGATTGCCTACAGTAAAGGAGAAATGAGCCTCATGAAAGACTCCAATATGCGTTTTTTTATACTTCTTTTTTGGAAAGAGTTCCATTTAATTTCAGTTGAATGTTTAAAATCTTCTTCAAAATCACGTTTAATGTCGTGAACTGTTTTTGATTCATAAAGCACGCTAATAATTTCGTAATTCAATTCAAAGCTACGTACATCCATGTTCGCTGTTCCAATAGTTGCAATTGTATCATCAACGAGTACAATTTTTGCATGCATAAAACCATCTTTATAACTGTAAATAGAAGCACCAGCTTTTAAAAGCGGAGTGAAATAGGATTGAGATGCTTGATCACTAATGATGCTATCACTTTTACCTGGATATAAAATCCGTACATCTATTCCGGCAATTGCACTTAAGCGTAATAATGTTAAAGTTTCTTGATCTGGAATAAAGTAGGGTGTAGCGATCCAAATGGATTTTTTTGCAGAGCCCATAACAGCTAATAATGTATTACGAATACTTTTATCATCGGAGCTTGGTCCGCTTGCTACGATTTGAACAGCACCTTCTGCATTTGAAATCTCTTTACCTGGGAAGTATTGTCTATTCATAAATTGATCCCAGGAATAAGTATTTAAACCACTAGAGGCATAGAGCCAGTCTTCTAGAAAGATTGCTTGTAATTTATATAATGCTTTTCCTTCTATTTTTAAATGACTATCACGCCAAACAGGAAATTTCTTGGAACGGCCAAGATATTCATCACCGACATTGAGTCCTCCGGTAAAACCAATTTTTCCATCTACAATAACAATTTTTCGATGGTTACGATAATTGACAGTTTCAAGTAACCAAGCTGAAAAAATAGGGTCAAATTCTACAATTTCAATCCCAGCTTCTTTCATAGGTTGCAAAAATCGTCGTCGTAACGTATTACTTCCAAGGCCATCATAAAGGAAGCGTACAATAACACCATCTTTTGCTTTTTGTATTAAAGCATCTCGAACTTTTGTACCAATTTCATCAGATTTATAAATGTAGTATTGAATATGTATATGATGCTTTGCCTGCTCTATAGCTCGCAAAATTTCTGAAAATGTTTGATCTCCGTTTGTTAAAAGTTTTGTAGTTGTTTTATCTGCGGCAGGACCACCTCCAAATTTTTGTATGACTTCTGTTAAATGTATGGAACGTTCATTTAGTGGGACTGTGAGTAATAACTCTAGTCTTCTTCCTTCTAATATTTCACGGAATAATTTTCTTTGTTCTTCTGAACGATGGAGATGTTTTTTTCTTCTCCAGCGGCTGCGTCCGAAAATAGCGTATAAAAGCACACCTATAATAGGAAGAAGTGCTAATACTAAAAACCATGCTAACGTACTTTGTGGAGATCTATTTTCTATAAAAATAACGAATGAAATTCCGACGATTGTGATGGACCATAGAGCACCGACAAATGTATATAACGAAATATACGATGTATTTAATAGGAACAGAACGATAGATACGATTGTAAATATTAATAGTAATTGAACGATAGGCTTTTTCATTTCTATATAATTCCCCTAATCTTTTTTCAATATAGACTTCTTAAATAGAAGATGTAATATGACATCTTTATTATAAGGTGTTTTGCTTTTTTTACAAAATATAGACATATCACCTATACTTTCCGCATTTGTCCTACATACAGTGTACTATCCCATTTTTTATCTCACTCTTAACGCATATGAAAATGAAAAAATCGAAAAGGAGCGGAGAAACATGAATTATATAGAAAACAATGGATTGTACTATCGGAATCATCATCATGGAGGACACAATCATGGTGGGCACAATCATAACGGTGGATATCATCACCATGGAGGACACAATCACTATGATCACCATCATCATCACGGAGGCGGATGGGGCTGGGGTGGTGGTAGTTCATGGGGAGGCGGATTTTTCCCTGGAAGCTTTGCAGGAGGAGTGTTAGGCGGACTGACAGCTGGTGCATTAACAGGTGCAACAAGTGGAGGATATTATCCGGCTCCATATCCAGTAGCTTATCCATCACCATACCCTGTAACGTATCCAATGCCATACCCAGGTTATCAGCAAATACCATATTCGTATTAAATTAAAAAAGAGGCTATCCTCTTTTTTAGTTTAATACAGTATTTATTTATAAAATAATTCCAAAGTTAAGGTAGAAATATGTTAATATTTTGTTATTGTAATTCAAAAACATACACATTAATGTAGATTTTCATATTATTATTCGTGAATAGTTATGTAGTATGATCTAATTTCTATTTCGTTATTAAAAACAAAGAGATCAGATATGAGTGGTATTAGTTGGAAACAAGGCTTGCATAGAGCTACTTAAAAGGATTGCGGTATAATAAGGCGCGAAGTAATTAGAGATATGGGAAGCTACCAGTTATAATTGAAACGGTATAATATTGCTTTTTATTACAAATAATATTATGTTATTTTAATCGGTTTATTTAAAAAGATAATTTATGTAAAGGGCTAGTATTAGAAAATGAAATATCTCTATTTCTATGAAGAGAAACAGGTTGTGTTTTAGTCAGATAGAAGCAAGGAGAGATGCGCATGCTAGAACAGAGAGGTCATGCATTATATGACTCTTCGTTGCGAGATTTAAAGTTAGCATTAGATGAGTCTTCAATTGTTGCAATTACAGATCGAAAAGGTCTTATTACATATGTAAATGATAAATTTTGTGAAATCTCTAAATACAAAAGAGAAGAATTAATTGGAAAAGATCACCGTATTTTAAATTCAGGTCATCATCCGAAAACCTTTTTTCAAAACTTATGGAAACGTATTTTGAATGGGAAAGTATGGACAGGTGAGATTCGGAATCGAGCAAAAGATGGTACATATTATTGGGTCAAAACAACAATTGTTCCATTTTTAAATGAAAAAGGAGAGCCTTACCAGTTTATCGCAATACGAAATGATATTAGTAGTAGAAAAGAAGCGGAACAGAGGTTGCGGCTAAGTGAAAGTCGTTATAGGGAACTTGCCTATCATGATGCTTTAACGAGTTTGCCGAACCGTTTGCAATTAATAACGACCGTTAATAAATTGATTGCAGATAAAAAAGAATTTGGTATGATTTACTTTGATTTGGACCGTTTTAAATTAGTAAATGATACGTTAGGTCATATGATAGGGGACTTACTTTTAAGCGAAGTCGCTTCAAGGTTGCATTATGTACTAGGAGAGAAAGATGTTCTGGCTAGGCTAGGTGGCGACGAATTTGTGCTGTTAACAAAAAATCATAGACAAGATGATATGAGGCAGTTAGCGACATCTGTGTTGTCATGTTTCCAGGCACCATTTATTCTTGAAGGCCATGAAGTATATATTTCAGCTAGTCTAGGACTTTGTTCTTATCCACAAGACGGACAAGACGTGGAAACATTATTGAAAAACTCCGACTTAGCTATGTATAGTGCAAAAGAACAGGGGAGAAATGCTGCATGTTTCTTTACAGATGAGCTACGCGCGAAAATAAATCGTAGAATGAAAGTTGAGTTTGCTTTGCAAAAGGCAATTCGTGATGAAGAGTTAGATGTAGTATTGCAGCCTATTATTGATTTGAAAACGAAGAGATATTCTGGTATAGAAGCTCTAGTACGCTGTATGACAGAAGACGGACCTATTTCACCAAACGAATTTATCCCGGTAGCTGAAGAGTCTGGACTTATTATAAAGCTAGGAGACTGGGTATTAGAAAAATCGTGCCGATTGTTTAAAACATTGCCCAATTATCAAGAAGGACTAAAGTTATCAGTGAATTTATCTATACAACAATTAATGCAGAAACGTTTTATTTTCTCTGTACGTAGCATTTTAAAGAGAACTGGTTTTCCTCCGAACCGTTTAATATTAGAAATAACGGAAAGCATAGCAGTCCGCCATTTTGATTATATTATTGCTACATTACAAGAATTAAGAAATATGGGTGTTTTAATTGCTTTGGATGATTTCGGAACTGGCTATTCTTCCTTATATTATTTAAAACAACTACCACTGGATATTGTAAAAATTGATCGTAATTTTATTCATGAATTTCATTATGATCACGCACAACCAGAACGAACGATTGTAAAATCCGTTATTGAAATTGCTCATAGTTTAAATTTAGCAGTAGTTGCTGAAGGAGTAGAAACAGTAGAGCAAGAGAGTTTGTTACAATCAATGAGCTGTGATTATGTACAGGGATTTTATTATGCGAAACCTTTATCTGTAGGAGAGCTAAAAGAAAAGTTAATTACAGATTTTTAATAAAAAAGAGAAGCCAGCAGCTTCTCTTTATTTAATCCGTTTTTTGTGAGTCTTTCATTAGTACTGGATAAAGAATAAGACCTAATACGAACAATCCAATTCCTAAGAAGAATGTTTTTAAATCAGCAGTTCCCGTTTTGATAACCCAAATAGAGTATACCAACGCTAATGTCGTAATGATTCCATCTTTTACTCGAGATCCGGGCAGTATATCATACGTTTCTCCTGTAATAACTAATTTTAATTGGTACAAGGTAGAAACAAGGTATGGAATTAAATAGGCTAATGTTGCTACGACGATAGCGAAACTATACGCTTCTGAAACAGTACCAGAAATCGTTGAAAATAAGAAAATTTGCGTCATTATATTTGTAATCAATAGTGATTTTGAAGGACTACCTTTTTTATTTGTTTTCCCGAAAAACTTAGGGAAAAGTCCATTTTTTGCTGCCTGGTAAGGTACTTCTGAACTAACAACAATCCAGCCAACTGTAGATCCAAATAAAGATATAAGAGCGAGTAAGGCCATTATATATGCACCTTTATTTCCAATTGCTAAATTTAATGCATCTACTAACGGTTTTTGAGACTCCTTTAAAGCATCTTGCGGAAGAGCTCCCATTGTAAGTAAAGTAATTGACATGTAAATAAGAAGAGCGATAATTAATCCGAAAATCGTAGCTTTTTTTACATCGCGCTGTGATTTTGCACGGTTAGAAAGCATAACCGCTGATTCAATACCGATAAATGCCCAGAGTGTTGCAATAGCAGCTGAATTGATTTGGCCACCTAACGAGATAGATTGTCCTGCTTCATTCATAAAGGTTTGACCGTCTCCGAAATTAGAAGCATTGAAAATGAATAATGTAATTACAATAAACATTGTAAATCCGATAATTTTTGCAATAGTAGCAAGTAGATTCATATTTCCAGCTCGATCAATATTTTGAGAAAGAATATATTGAATTCCCCATAGCATAAGGCTACATACAAGGAAAGTTAACCCTTTTCCGAGTTCTAGTGAAAATCCGTTTATTGAAAAAAGAATTTGCTTACTTTGTAAAACTGGAAAGAATGTTGATAAATATCCAGCAAAGGAAATAATAACAGATGCTGTTGCAGCCCAGTTAGCAGCCCAATATCCCCATGCCATACTATATCCTGCAACTTTACCAGCTTTTTTTGAAGGAAACATCGCTTGAGCATAGCTTTGTGGTCCAGCTTTTAATTCTGGTTTACGAATCGCTAAATTTCCAAATACAAGTGCAATCATAAATACGCCAAGGCCTGTAATACTCCATGCGAGTGTAGAACCCATTGGACCTGATACTTGTGCTAAATTTGCTGGAAGCATAAATACGCCACCGCCAACCATATTCCCGATAACAAATGCTGTTAAAACCCATAATCCCCATTTTTTCGTTTCCATTTTTGTTAACTCCTTTGTAGTAAGTTTTGCTTAAACATCATTTTTTACTAGCTTTTTGACAATAAAAAAAGAGCCATGTAGATAAAAAAATACCTACATGGCTCTTTTGCCAAAGCGTAGGTACAACGGGAATAACCCTTGTACCTACGCGTAATTTTTCCGCTAGGTTTCAAGGGTTACGTATGATGATGATGATGTTTTTGTGCAAATGTAACTACAGTTGTTGTATAAGTAAGCATAGTTCTTTGCTCCCTTTCTCCTCTGATTTTGAAGTTAGTATACTACATGTTTTTTTGAATGAAAAGAAAAATATAAAAATTTTTATAAAAATCCGTTTTAAAGATTAAATATTTACCTATATTTTTCTTGTACTGGAAAATAAGTGAGAGATTGGCAGAAGAGTGAAGCATGTTATAATACATATAGAATTAGAAGGTGACAAGGGGCTATTGTAGATGATGAGTAAGTATGAACAAATTTATACAGAAATCAGTAAATCTATTGATAATAAACAATTAAAAGAGGGATGCAAAATCCCATCAGAAACAGAATTAATGAAGCAGTATGAGGCAAGCCGAGGCACGGTGAGAAAAGCTGTAGATTTACTGCAAGAGCGTGGATATGTGCAAAAAATTCATGGAAAAGGTGTTTTTGTTTTAAAGCGAAAAAATATTGAATTTAATTTTGGCGGTATTGTAAGTTTTCAAGAAGAAAATGAACGTTTAGGACGTCATTGTATTACAGAAGTTGTGGAAATGGACAAAGAAAAAGCCACAAAAGAAATTGCAAAATTATTAAATGTAAAAGAAAAAACAGAGATTGACCATATTAAACGTGTACGAAATATTGATGGAGAAAAAGTAATTTTAGATATAAATCATTTTGTATCTGAGTTTGTTCCAGGATTAACGAAAGAAATTGCAACTGCATCGATTTATAAATACATCGAGAAAGAGCTTGGGCTACATATTAGTTATTCGCAGAGGGTAATTGAAGTACAGCCATGTACAGAGGATGACAGAAAGTATTTAGATTTAAATGGAACAGACTATGTTGTCGTTGTGAAAAACTTTACACATTTGTATGATGGAAGTCAGTTTGAATATACAGAATCACGCCACCGTTTAGATATTTTTCACTTTTCGGATGTGGCACGCAGGAAGTAAAGAGGTGGAACAAAATATTGTTTCATCTCTTTTTTTTATAAAAAAAACACAAACTCGTATATACGAGTGTTGACTAACTTATATATACGAGTTAATATGTAATTGTAAACGGTATCAAAAAAAGAAAAGAGGGACGGGAATATGGGGAAAGACTATCGTAAAACAGCAGAGGAAGTGTTGCAGTATATTGGTGGGAAAGACAATATTGAACAAGCTGCACATTGTGTGACGAGGCTCCGTATCGCTTTAAAAGATGAAAGTAAAATAGATAATGATAAATTACAGTCTGTTTCATTAGTGAAAGGAGCGTTTCATAACGCTGGTATATTTCAAGTTGTAATTGGTCCAGGAGATGTAGATCGTGTTTACGCTGAATTGATAACGCTTGCGGGTATGAAAGAATCGACTGTAGCTGACGTAAAAGACTCTGGAAATCAGAAGTTAAATCCAGCTCAAAAGTTTGTAAAAATATTTTCAGATGTATTTATGCCGATATTACCAGCGATCGTAACGGCTGGTTTACTAATGGGTATTAACAATCTATTAGGCGCAAAGGACTTATTTTTTGATGGGAAAAATTTATTAGATGTTTATCCGAACTTAGGCGGGCTTTGGGATTTAATTAATATGATGGCCAATACAGCATTCGTATTCTTACCAGCACTTGTCGGGTGGTCAGCAACGAAGCGTTTTGGTGGTAGTCCAATACTAGGGATTGTTATGGGATTAATGCTTGTGCACCCGGCCTTATTAAACGCTTGGGACTATGGAAAAGCAGCGACTGGTTTAGACGGACAAAAGATTGAGTACTTCGATATTTTAGGACTGTTCCAAATTGAAAAGGTAGGGTATCAAGGTCAAATCTTGCCGGTTTTAGTAGCTGCATTTGTGTTAAGTAAAGTAGAAATTTTCTTAAAGAAACATGTACCAAATGCAATTCAATTATTAGTTGTACCAATTACAACAATCGTTGTGACAGGTGTGTTAGCATTAGGAATTATTGGTCCGGTTACACGTCATATTGGAGATTTATTAACAGTAGGATTAGTAGGTGTATATGAAACAGTACCAGTAGTTGGAGCAGTATTATTTGGAGCGTTATATGCACCACTTGTAATTACAGGTATGCATCATATGTTTATTGCAATTGATTTACAATTGATTGCACAACATGGCGGTACATTTATTTGGCCGATGATTGCTCTTTCTAACATTGCGCAAGGTAGTGCGGCACTTGCGATGTTCTGGATTTCTAAAAATCAAAATGATAAAAGTATGGCATCAACATCAGCCATTTCAGCATACTTCGGTATTACAGAACCAGCAATGTTTGGTGTGAATTTACGAAATAAGTTCCCGTTTTATGCAGCGATTATAGGGTCTGCTGTGGCAGCGATATTCATTACATTAAATGGTGTATTAGCACCTGCTATCGGAATTGGGGGATTGCCAGCATTTATTTCTATCATTCCGAAATCGATTCCAATGTTTATTGTCGGAATGATTATTGCAGTTGTAATCCCATTTACTTTAACATGGTTATTTGCAAAAAGAGTGAAACAGAAGTAGGAGGAAGTTAAACATGAAGGATTGGCATAAAAGTGTAGTCTATCAAATTTATCCGAAGAGCTTTAATAGTTATTACAATAGAGAAACCGGTGATATAAAAGGGGTTACAGAGAAACTAGATTATTTAAAAGAACTCGGAGTGGATTATATTTGGTTAACACCGATATACCAATCACCACAAAATGATAATGGATATGATGTAAGTGATTATTACAGCATTGATCCATCTTACGGAACGATGGAAGAGTTTGAAGAACTTTTAGCAGAAGCGAAAGTACGTAACATTGAAATTATGCTTGATATTGTTGTAAATCATAGTTCGACTGAACATAAGTGGTTTAAAGAAGCGAAGGAAGATAAAAATAGTCCATATCGTAATTACTATATTTGGCGTGATGAAAAAAATAATTGGCAGTCTAAGTTTGGTGGATCTGCTTGGAAATATGATGAGAAGACGGAGCAATATTATTTACATCTATTTGATGAAACACAAGCTGATTTAAATTGGGAAAATGAAAAACTGCGTGAAGAAGTATATGATATGATGCGCTTTTGGCTGGATAAAGGGGTAACGGGATTCCGATTAGATGTCATTAATTTAATTTCAAAAGACCAATGCTTTTTAAACGATGAAGGTAGTACTGCGACAAGTGATGGACGCAAGTATTATACAGATGGCCCGCGTGTTCATGAATATTTACAAGAGATGAACCGAAATGTTTTTGCAGGAAAAGATGTCATTACAGTTGGAGAAATGTCATCTACGACAATTGATAATTGTATTAAATATTCTAATCCTGAGCGTAATGAATTAAGCATGACGTTTAGTTTCCATCATTTAAAAGTAGATTATCCGAATGGTGATAAGTGGACGAAAGCAGAGTTTGATTTTATTAAATTAAAAGAGATTATGTCTAACTGGCAAATTGAAATGCAAAAGGGCGGAGGATGGAATGCGTTATTTTGGTGTAATCATGACCAGCCTCGCATCGTGTCACGCTTTGGTGATGATGGAAAGTACCGAAACGAATCTGCAAAAATGTTAGCGACAGCCATGCACATGCTGCAAGGAACGCCTTATATTTATCAAGGGGAAGAAATCGGTATGACGAATCCTAAATTTGAGTCCATCGAGCAATATCGTGATGTAGAATCGTTAAATATATACGATATAAAGCTAAAAGAAGGGCTATCAAAAGAAGAGATTATAGGGATTTTAAAGCAAAAATCTCGTGACAACTCTCGCACTCCGATGCAGTGGAATGAAGAGATGAACAGTGGTTTTACAACAAGTACACCTTGGATTTCAGCGGCTGAAAATTTTAAAGAAATAAACGTAGAGAAAGCATTAGAAGATAAAGAGTCCGTATTTTATCATTATAAAAAGTTAATAGAGCTTAGAAAAACGTATGATGTAATTACAGAAGGAGAATATGCTATTTTGGATAAAAATGATCCTAAAATTTGGGCATATACTCGTACTACAGAAAGTGAAGTACTACTTGTTATAAATAACTTCTATGGAGAAGAAATAACGTATTCAGTACCAGCGCACGTTCAGTTAGATGGAATGAAACAAGAAGTACTACTGTCGAATTATAAAGATGCCAGCAAGGATATTGCAAAACTTAACTTAAGACCATATGAATCAATTGTGTATCGATATACGAAATAAAAAGGTTGTATGCCCGAGCGGCATACAACCTTTTTATTTTAAGACACCACTATACAAAATGCTTACTTCTACTTCAGGTTTGAATTTTACTTTTGCATAATCTTTATTCCAATTTTTTTTCTTCCATAAGTTAGGATGATAAGCGATAAGATGTCTTCCAATACCGAAAGCATCACAATTTGCTTTTTGTAGTTTTCGTGTTATTTTTTTCGCTTCTTTCGTGAGTTGTTTAGAAAGTTCTTTATTTAGTTTTTCTCTATCGTCCATTGTATACATATTATCTCTTGGAGATTCAAGTGCTATAACTTTTAATTGGAGCTTAATGTGAGCATAAACATTTCCTTTTTTATCTGTTGTTATTTTTAAGTCGCGTTTTAATTTTCGATTACTAATTTCCATTGTTAAATAATCAGATGTCTTCTCAGATTCATCACTAGTCAGTTTTTGGGTTATACGGGCACTTGTTCCCATTTTTCCGGTTAATAACACGAATAAAACAGATTGTTGCAAAGGTAAATGCCCAGTTAATTTATCATTGTTAAATAAAGCTAACCCGTTTGTAACTACTTCTTTTCCTTTTATTTTTATAGAAGGAAGGGTAAAGTCTTTACCGGGATCTAACATTTTTGTAGCAGCTGTTTCTAAAGTTTCTTTTGGAAATACACTCATATCTTCTAAGCTTTTCACTTTTTTCTTTAGAAAATCTCCAATTAGTAAATTTCCTATTTTCTTTTTTTCGAGTATCTCCGATGATTCACCATCTACTGCAATAAGTTTTACTAAAGCAGTTGGGTTTGTTGGATCTCGAAAGCTGACATCTAAATAGGGGAGTATACCCTTTTTTAGAATTTTGGTTCCGAGTAATTGAACACCATATTTAAAATAGCGAATATTCCCAGTCACATTTTTTTTTAGGGCATCGCCTGTATCCATTATGTTATGCCCGGTTGCTGAATATATTTCATTCTCAAATGAAGATTGCTCTCCGCTTGAACTTTTTACGAGCTCGATTGTTTGCTGGAGTTTATTCTCTTCCGTAATATCAGCTCCAACGCTATAAGCTAAACTTGCCTCCCTTAATGGTTCTTGATCCCAACAGCCAGAAAGGAGGGAACTAGCACATAATATTAAAAGTAATTTAACTCTTTTTGGGAACATACTGTTCTCCTTTCTTCTTTCTTATTATTGAATAAAGTAGAAATAAAAGAGGGAGAACAACGATGAAAATATAGGTGAACTTATCAGTGAAAGTTGAAATTACTTTTAATTCTTCAGGTGTATCTATAAATAAGGCTACACTAAAAGCAATAATACCAACGATTGGAACAGCCTTTTTATGATTAGCAAGGTTGAATATATGTCCAATTCCGATTGAAGCAGCGCAGTAATAACTAGCAATAGAAGCGACAACTGTTATCATCCAAATTGGGATGAAGATTAGGTCCGTTCGATCTATAATTCCAATATGCAAGGAGCGTAATAAGTAAGCAACTGGCTCTGGAATAAGCTCAATTTGCTTTGGACTAAATACGATAAAGCAAATCCAAACGGTAAAAGTATAAAAAAGAGTTACAAATCCATTGGCGATAGAAATGGCCTTCAGTTTTGCAATAGAACTCCCATTTACTTTTGGAAAAGCGATAAGAATAATTTCAAAACCATACATGGCTGTAATTGTTTCCTTGGATGCTTGAATTATATTCCACCATCCGGCTTCTGTAATAGGAAAAATATAAGAGAAATCAGCTCGTGAAAGCCCTAGGGCAATTAAAAGGGCCATTGGAATAATGAGAATAGAGGCCATGACATAAAATCGTACGATGACTTTAAATGTGTTATAAGCTACATAACAACAAGCTACTGTACATAATATGAGAATTGCAGACCACGGAGTTGCGTGTAAAACCCATACTTTAATGACGTTACAAGCATTCAACATAACCGTCATACCGATAAGGGTAAAATAAAAAACATAAGAAAAGCCCAATAGTTTTCCTAACTTATTACCAAATAGCATACAAACACTTTTATACATATCTGCATCAGGAAATCGTTTTAAGAAAAGCCACATAAGTAAAATAATAAGTTGAATGGCAAGCCCCGCAATGAGCGCAGAAATCCAACCACCACCTTTTGCTATCGGATGAAGCCGGTTAGGTAGAGATAGTATACCGACCCCAATTTGGCATTGAATAACGAAAAAGGTAAATTGAACAAGTGAAATTTTACTTTGCGTGTTTGTCACCGTCCTCATCCTCTCTCGTTACATGTTGGCGCTGCATTTTTTTCGGTTTTGGATCATGTGGTCTTTCCCAAAATGACCAAATTGGTAGTCTTATGAAAGAATCTTTCATATCTTTAATCCGCATCGGGGCAACAGGAGAAAGATATGGTGTATGAAATGAATGAAGCTGACATAAGTGAACGAAAGTTATAATGAGACCGAATGATATTCCTACATATCCGAATATGGCAGCAAGGAGCATTAATGGAAAACGAAGAATCCGAACTGCTGAACTCATATCGTTTGATGGAACGAGAAAAGATGAGATTGCAGTTAAAGCTACAACGATGATCATTGTGTAAGAAACGAGTCCAGCTTTTACAATTGCATCCCCAATTACTAAACCACCTACAATACCGATTGTTTGTCCAACGCGGCTCGGCAAGCGAATACCAGCTTCTCGTAATAACTCGAAAATTAACTCCATTAAGAGAGCTTCAAAAATAGGAGGAAGCGGTACTTTCTCTAATGAAGCTTTAATCGTATACACAAGTTCGAGCGGTAACACATCAGGATGAAAAGCAACAGTTGCAATATATAAAGCTGGTAAGAGAAAGGCAATTAAAAAACTTACTAAGCGAATCATTCGGACGAAAGAACCGACAATCCAACGGTTATTATAATCATCTGGTGATTGATAGAAAGCAAATAACGTAACAGGAACGATGAGTGCTGTTGGATCTCCATCAGATAAAATAGCAACACGCCCTTCCATTAAATTAGCAACAGTTCTATCTGGACGCTCTGTATTTAATTGCTGCGGAAATGGGGAGAAAGACGTATCCTCTATAAATTCTTGTATGTATCCTGGTGGCATAAGTGCATCCGTTTTAATGGTTTCCAATCTTCTTTTCACTTCTATAACTAAATCGTCATTCGCTATATTTTGCATATAAGTAATTGCCACTTTCGTGTGCATTTCTTCACCGAGTGTAAAATACTTAACAACTAAATTTGGACTCTTAATGAGTTTACGAATAGAGGTTAAATTAGTTGCTAGATCCTCTACAAAACCAGTATGTGGACCGCGCACAACTCCTTCATTATCAGGCTCTGCTATATCTCTCTTTAAAGATAAGGTTGTTTCGAAAATACAAAAACTGTCGACGTGTTCATGAAAATATAAGGATTTACCTTGTAATAAAAGTTGTATCCCATAATTTAAATTCGTTTCTTTTTTCATATTTAACGTAGAAAAAGATTTATCTAAAGATAAATCTGATCGCGTTAATAATGGCTCAAGGACTAACTGATGAATTAGATTTGGATCTGCTAAAGATTCGATATATAAGATTGCTCCTTTTCCGTTTTGAAAAGGGAGATCTAATTTTTTTATATCATCAGAATGAGAAAGTTTATTTTCAATGTAATTAATGTTCTCCGGAAGTGATGGAAACATATGCTTTTGTTTTTTACTCTCTTGTTGTTCTTTTTGCTCTGTCATAATTTCCACCTCTCTTAAAGTGCAATTGTTTCTGTTAATTTTTGTCGTTTGTGAGAAATTTATGCTTGAATTATTTAAAAAAAAGAGGATTGAAGGTTACGTTACATTGTCTTTTGTGCATTATTCAATTTCATAGCAGTACTTCTAACATTTGTGTCGAATTAAGAAGATATATAGGAGGGATATATATGGAAATAGCTGTAGAACGTGTTTTTACGAAAGAGATTTTAAAAAGAGCAGCGAATTTGTTTCATGTAACAGTGGAAGAAAAGCCACTTGGAGATTTTGAGAATTATATTTTTAAGGCGAAGGGTGATAATGATGAAGATTACGTATTACGTTTAACACATTCTTCTCATCGTTCTAAACAAGAGGTAGAGGCTGAACTAGATTTTTTACGATATGTTGCGGAGAATGGGGCAAAGGTAGCAGGACCTCTTTATTCAACGTCTCGAAATCTCGTAGAAGAAATCGTAGCAGAGGATGGAACGTTCTTTTCCGCTTCTTTATTTACATATGCAAAAGGTGAGCAAGTAAAAGGAGAGGAATCGCCTTATTGGGGCGAGCCTCTCTTTGAAGCATGGGGAAAAGCGATTGGGCAACTGCATCGCCTTACAATGGAATATCCTAAAACAGACTACCGTGATACGTGGGAAGAAGACGAAAGTGGAATTGTTAATGAATTAGAAGATGGTCAAGTGAAAAAGATTGCAGCGGTACTAATGGATGAAATTAAGGCCCTTCCAGTTGAAAGAGAAACGTTCGGTCTTATGCACGGTGATATCCATCAAGGTAATTTTCATTATGATGGTAAAGAGCTAACAATCTTTGATTTTGATGATGCGGCTTATAATTACTTTATACATGATTTAGCGATGGTTCTATACTACTCTGTTCTATTTACAACGTGGACAGCAGAAGAGAAGACAGATTTTGCTCGTAAACAGTTACAAGTGTTACGAAAAGGATATGAGTATGAGCACAGGCTGGCGGATAGTTGGTATGAATCGTTGCCACTATTTTTACGTTTACGTGATATAGGTTTATATGGAACGCTTCAGAAGAAGTTTAAAGGGAAAGATATGCCTGATAACTTCTTGAAATTATCAGAAGAGCTATACGAAAGAATTATTAAAAGAGAAGCAATTGTGAATATATAATACATTTAGTTCAAAACAAAGTATATAAAACAAATATATACTTTGTTTTTTTATACAAAAATATGTTTACTTTATTAAAATAATATTGTCCTAGATTCGGTATGCACTTATAATTTTATATATATTCTGAATATTCTTTATAAAGAAGGAGGGGGAATGTTGGAAACTTTCGTAAATTGGTTAAATAATATTGTTTGGAGTCCAGCACTTGTTTATTTATGTTTAGGAGTAGGTTTATATTTTTCTATTCGAACGAAGTTTTTACAAGTAAGGCATGTAGGAGAAATGGTGAAGCTGACATTTCAAGGAGAAAAATCAGAGGCTGGTGTTTCTTCATTCCAAGCGTTAGCACTTTCGTTATCAGGACGTGTTGGGACAGGGAATATCGCTGGGGTAGCAACAGCGGTTGCATTTGGTGGACCAGGAGCTGTATTTTGGATGTGGGCAGTAGCCTTTTTAGGGGCAGGATCAGCTTATGTAGAATCAACACTCGCGCAAATATATAAGACGAAACATCAAGGGCAGTTTCGTGGTGGACCTGCTTATTACATCGAAAAAGGTCTAGGAGTTAAATGGTATGCTTTAGTATTCGTTGCAGCGACAATTCTTGCAACAGGACTTTTACTACCAGGCGTACAAGCAAATAGTATTGCTGTAAGTTTAGAAACGGCTTTTGGTATTAATACTACCGCATCAGGGGCTATATTAGTTGTTGTATTAGCTCTTATCATTTTCGGTGGAGTAAAGCGAATTGTTAACGTAGCGCAAGTTGTCGTACCTTTTATGGCAATAGGCTATATTTTAGTAGCTTGCGTCATTGTTGCTATGAATATTGAAAAATTGCCAGAAGCATTTATGTTAATTATAAGAAGTGCATTTGCATTAGAAGCTGCTTTCGGTGGTATTATCGGTTTAGCAATCTCTTGGGGGGTAAAACGTGGTATTTATTCCAATGAAGCAGGACAAGGGACTGGACCACACGCAGCAGCAGCAGCCGAAGTATCACATCCAGCTAAGCAAGGTTTAGTGCAAGCATTTTCCGTTTACATTGATACATTATTTGTTTGTTCAGCAACAGCATTTATGATGATTATTACAGGTATGTATAACGTATTTGATGCAAGCGGAAAAAACTTTATCGTTAATAAACTAAATGGTGCTCAGCCAGGACCAGGATATACACAGGCGGCGGTAGAATCTGTTTTCCCTGGATTTGGAAACGGTTTCGTTGCAATCTCGTTATTATTCTTCGCGTTTACAACAATTATGGCGTATTACTACATTGCAGAAACGAATATTGCGTACTTAAATCGTGATAAAGACCGTCCTTGGATGTCTATGGTACTAAAGTTTGTATTTTTAGGAGCTGTATTCTATGGATGTATAAAAACAGCAGCAACGGCTTGGGCTTTAGGCGACATTGGGGTAGGAATTATGGCATGGGTAAATATCATTGCGATTTTACTATTACAAAAACCTGCATTAGTCGCATTAAAGGATTATGAAAAACAGAAAAAAGAAGGAAAAGATCCAGTATTCGATCCAGGGCCATTAGGAATTAAAAATGCTGATTTTTGGGAGCATGAATACGGGAAAGATAAGAAAGAAGAAGTATCTTAACAGAATAGAAATGAAGAAGCAAAGGGGAAACTCTTTGCTTTTTTTTATGGACAAATTGAAGCTAAAAGTTATTTTTGGGACTATTTTTGAATATAAAAAGAATGTACATGCATTGTTAGGGGAAGGGGGAGTATGTTGATAGAATTTCGTAATGTAAATAAATATTATGGTAACTTTCAAGTTTTGAAAAATATTAATGTGCAAGTGAAAAAAGGCGAAGTGGTAGTAGTTGTCGGGCCTTCAGGATCAGGAAAAAGTACATTGCTTCGATGTATAAATCAATTAGAGGCAATTACAGATGGAGAATTAATTGTACAAAATACAGAGGTACACAATAAAAAAACGGACATGAATGAATTGCGGCGAAATATTGGGATGGTCTTTCAACATTTTTATTTATATCCACATAAAACGGTTCTTCAAAATATTACATTAGCACCGATTAAAGTAAATAAAGTTTCCAAAGAAGAAGCAGAGAAAACAGCAATGCTTTATTTAGAGAAAGTAGGAATCCCAGAGAAGGCTAACGTATATCCACATCAATTATCCGGAGGACAACAGCAACGGGTGGCAATTGCTAGAGGACTTGCAATGCAGCCGGAAATTATGCTATTCGATGAGCCTACGTCTGCTCTTGATCCAGAGATGATTGGAGAGGTACTTGATGTTATGAAAGCACTGGCTAAAGAAGGGATGACAATGGTCGTTGTCACGCATGAAATGGGATTTGCTAGAGAGGTAGCAGATAGGATCTTATTTATGGATGATGGTCAAATTATTGAAGATACAACACCGGCGCACTTTTTTGCAAACCCTGAACAAGAAAGAGCTCGTTTATTTTTAAGTCGGGTGCTAAATCATTAGAGGAGGAATTTTATGCTTAAAATGAAAAAATTATTTACTTTAATCGTATTTTCATGTTTATTCGTGCTTGTTGTTGCTGGTTGCGGAAGTAAGAAAGATGAGGCAAAGGAAACAAATACGAAGCAAGGCGGGGCTGTTGAACAAATTAAGAAACGAGGGAAATTAGTAGTCGGGGTAAAGAATGATACGAATTTATTTGGATTAAAAAATCCTTCAACAGGGCAGGTAGAAGGATTCGATGTTGATGTCGCGAAGGCACTTGCGAAAAAGATTCTTGGAGATGAAAAGAAGCTAGAGCTGAAAGAAGTAACGTCTAAAACACGTATTCCAATGCTGAAAAATGGTGATATTGATGCAATTATTGCAACAATGACAATTACGGAAGAACGCAAAAAAGAAGTGGATTTTTCAGATGTATATTTTAAAGCAGGACAATCGTTACTTGTGAAAAAAGGAAGCAATATTAAGAGTGTCGATGATATAAAACAAGGCGTTAAAGTATTAGCTGTAAAAGGGTCAACATCTACAAATAACATTCGTCAAAAGTCACCAGAAGCGACTGTATTAGAGTTTGAAAATTATAGTGAGGCATTTACAGCGTTAAAGGCAGGTAAAGGTGATGTGTTAACGACAGATAATGCGATCCTTTACGGAATGGCAAAACAAGATTCTAATTATGAAGTAGTAGGAAAAATTTTCACAGATGAACCGTATGGAATTGCAGTGCAAAAAGGGGCAGATGATTTAACGAAAGAGATTAATACTTTAATTAAAGACATGAAAGCAAGCGGAGAGTATGACAAATTATATGAGAAATGGATTGGACAAAAACCAGAAAAGTAGATAGTAAAAGTGAGAGGATGAGAGTACTCATCCTCTTCTTGTAAAGAAAGAGGGGAGAATATGTGCCTGATTTTTCTATATTAACGAATAACATTGATATGTATTTAGAAGGATTTAAATATACAGTTATGTCTAGTGTAATTGCATTGATAGGTAGTTTTATTTTAGGAGTAATTTTGGCAGTAATGCGTATTGCACCTATTAGTATTTTAAATTGGATAGGATCAGCTTTTGTGGAGTTTGTAAGAAATATTCCACTCGTATTAATTGCATTTATATTCTATTTTGCTTTACCTGTAATAGGAATTACTTTAAATGGTTTTGTAGCAGGAACAGTTACGCTTACGGTATATACGGCAGCTTTTATTGCAGAAGTAATTCGCGCTGGTATTTTATCAGTTGCGAAAGGGCAAATGGAAGCTGCTCGCTCTTCAGGGCTAACGTATGTGCAGGCGATGTATTATGTTGTCTTACCACAAGCTGTGAAAATTGTAATTCCCCCTTTAGGAAACCAGTTTCTCAATTTAGTTAAAAACTCCTCAATACTTGGAATCATTGCTGGTGCTGATTTAATGTATCAAGGAGATTTAATTTCAACGAAGACGTTTGTTACGTTTGATGTTTATATATTTGTCGGGATGTTTTATTTAATATTAACAATTCCGCTCAGTATGCTAGTGCGTTATTTAGAAAAACGCTTAGCAAAGGAGGCGGTGTAAATGGATTTCAAGGGAGCAATTACAGGAGATCATATTCTATTTTTATTAAAAGGATTACTTATAACATTAGAGGTAGCGCTCATAGCAATTGTACTTAGTTTTATTATTGGAAGTGTAATCGGTATATTGCGCTACACGAAAATACCTGTCGTCTCACAAATATTAGGAGTTATAGTTGAAGTGATTCGAAACTTACCACTACTGTTAATTATATTTTTCACGTATTTTGCACTTCCAGAAGCAGGCTTGAAATTAGAAATTATAACAGCTGCAATTGTTGCTTTAACAATATTTGAGGCAGCAATGATATCTGAAATTGTTAGAAGTGGTTTATTGTCTATTGAAAAAGGGCAGGTTGAAGCCGCAAGATCTTCGGGATTAACTTATGTGCAAGCGCTGTGGCATATTATTTTGCCACAAGCATTAAGGAGAATGGTTCCGCCGCTTGTCAGTCAATTTATTTCATTGCTGAAGGATACGTCGCTAGCGGTTGTTATATCACTCCCTGAGCTTATGCATAATGCTCAAATTATTAGCGGGCAAAATGTGAATTACATGATTCCAACATTTATATTAGTAGCTTGTATGTACTTTATCGTAAATTATAGTTTATCAATTTTATCGAGAAGATTAGAACTTCGTTGACTCTTACAATATATGTAAGAGTTTTTTCCTTGTTTCTCCTTATTTTCCTCTAAATAGAATCTAAATCTTGCAATAATTCGATTTTTATATTATTTTATCAGAAAAGTTTTAATTTTATATAGAAAATGTAATCGCTTTCGTGTATATTTTTATTATCAGAAAATTTTAACAAGATATAGGGGTATTGGTAGGGGGAGGATTTAGATGCAGCAACCAACGAATGAGAAATTACATCGCACGATGAAGAGTAGACATTTATTTATGATCGCACTTGGTGGTGTAATCGGAACTGGTTTTTTCTTAGGTTCAGGTTACACTATTAATCAGGCTGGACCAGGGGGAGCCATCCTTTCATATTTAGTAGGCGGATTTATTATGTATTTAACAATGCTTTGTCTTGGAGAGTTAACGGTAGCTATGCCGGTTTCAGGATCTTTCCAAAAGTATGCAACGAAGTTTATTGGACCAGGAACGGGCTTTATGATTGGCTGGTTATACTGGCTTGGCTGGGCAGTAACAGTGGGGCTAGAATTAACGTCAATCGGTTTAATGATGAAAAGATGGTTTCCAAATGTTGATGTTTGGGTATGGTGCCTTGTATTCGGTGTTATTTTATATGCTTCAAACGCAATTTCGGCAAAAAGTTATGCTGAATTAGAATTTTGGTTTTCTAGTATTAAAGTAATTACAATCCTTGCATTTGTCGTTCTTGGTGGTAGTGCATTATTAGGATTTATATCATATGACGGAAAAGAAGCAGCACCTCTTTTCTCTAACTTTGTAAGCGATGGTGGGCTTTTCCCGAATGGACTAGCTGCCGTACTACTTACAATGATTACAGTTAACTTCTCATTCCAAGGAACAGAGTTAATCGGAATTGCAGCGGGAGAAAGTGAAAATCCAGAAAAAACAATTCCACGTGCGATCCGTAATACAGTATGGCGCATTATGTTATTCTTCATTTTAACAATGACGATTTTAGTAGGGTTAATTTCTTGGAAAGAAGCTGGCGTAATTGAAAGTCCATTCGTAGTCGTATTTGATAAAATCGGTATTCCGTATGCAGCTGATATTATGAATTTCGTTATTATTACAGCGTTACTATCTGTAGCGAATTCAGGATTATATGCGGCAACTCGTATACTATGGTCACTTGCAAATGAAGGAATGGCACCAAAGTCTTTCCAAAAAGTAAATAAACGTGGTATTCCAATTACAGCGTTAGTTGTAACAATTGCTGTAGCTGCTTTATCTTTATTAACAAGCTTCCTTGCAGAAGATACAGTATACATGTATTTATTATCGATAGCTGGTTTATCGGCTGTTTCAAGTTGGATCATTATTGCTCTATCGCAACTTCGCTTTAGAAGTCAGTATATAAAAGGCGGGGGAAAGTTAGAGGACTTAAAGTATAGAACACCACTATACCCGATTGTTCCAATTTTAGCTTTAATTACAAATAGCATCGTTGTTATTAGTTTAGCGTTTATTCCTGAACAAAGAATGGCGTTATACTGTGGTATTCCATTTATCATTTTCTGCTATATATATTATTATATTAGTAAGAAACGGCAGAAACCGATGAAAGTGGAGATGGAAAAAACAAATGAAACTAACAATCAAACACGATGATATAGAAGCAGATTTATTGTATGGTCAATTAGCGATTGGAAAAGAAAACGGTTATTCACCGTTACAATTACTCGTTTCTTCTATCGCAGGGTGTAGTGCAATTGTCTTTCGAACGATTTTAGAAAAGAAACGTATTCCATACGATACGTTTACAATCGAAACTGAAATTGGTAGAAGTGAAGCGTTATCGAAGCCAGTTGAAAGTGTTCATTTGCACTATAAAATTAAAGCGCAAAATATTACAGAAGAGCAGCTGGACAAGGCGCTGCAACTTGCAGTGAAAAATTGTACGATTGTTCAATCTGTAAAAGATAGTATAAAGGTTACGGAAACAATTGAACTAATAAAATGAAACATAAAAACGTGAGAATACGGCTCTCACGTTTTTATGTTTTTAATAAAGGAAGAAAGTATGATGGAATGTTTAGGTTGTAAATTAGCAAACGAAGAGGAAAAAATATATAAAATATATAAAGATGACTATGTAACTTGCTTTTTAGATCATGCGCCTTTCTACCCAGGACATACTTTAATTGTGCCAAAGCAACATGTTGTAGAAGTAGATGAATTAAATGATGTTGTAGCAAAATCCGTTATGGATGCTTCTAAGCTTATTGCAAAAGCGATTAAGATAGTATATAAACCTGACGGAGTTACAGTTTGTCAAAATGGTGGAGTATTTAACGAGTTAACACATTATCATATGCATGTCGTACCAAGATATAAAGAGCGTTCGTTTGCTGAGTTTTATATGGTACAACCGGGACAAAAGAAGAATCATAATTTGGAAGAAATAAAGACGTTGTTAAAAGAAGAGATAGAGAAAATACTGCACACTAAAAAGGCGTAAGAGAATTTCTCTTACGCCTTTTTAGTCTTCATACATATGTAAAACTTCTTTCGCACGCATACGTAAACCATCTATCAATTCTATCGGTTCTAAAACTTTTGCATCTTTTCCGAGTCTATAAAATAAAGGGGTAATAAAATTGATTTCTCCTTTATCAATTGTTGAATGTATATATCCTGTCCCGTTTTCGTTTGTTACAACGAATTCTTCAAGGTAAGGCACGCTTTTACATTGGCGTACGCCTTCTGTTGACAGTAAAACATGTAACTGAGTAGGATTATGTACTACGTGAGAGTTAGAGGCAAACCACTCTTCTAAATTCATGAATGTATCTTCATTTTCTTCCGTTGATAATATAGAAAGAATACGATCGACGCGATACAGTAATGTTTTTTCTACATTAAAATCATAAGCAGGTAAATACCATAAACCATCATGCGCATATACACCGATAGGATGAACGTGTTTTGTTTTGATCCTTGATTTAGATTCGTATTGAAAGTGTAAATTTTTATTTTCAATAGCCGCTGTTAACACTTCGTTTAAAAGTGGTGTCTCAATTGTTCTTTTCGGATTCCAAAAGGCGATATAAGAACGTATTTTGTCAACTTTAGCTTTCGCATCATGTTGTAGGGAGCTATATAGTTTATGTGTAACGGAATTTATTTCTGTGTTAAAAGGCAAGTCTCTGTAGTAGCTTAAAGATTGAAAGGCAAAAAAGATAGAGACTGCTTCTTCTTCGGTAAATAAAATAGGTGGAATTACTCTATTCGTTAATACTTTATATCCTCCGTTGCGACCTTGTTCAGCGTAAATGGGTAATCCCATATCACTTAAATCTAAAATGTATCTATGGACAGTACGAACAGAAATATTAAATTCATCGGCTATTTCTTGAGCTGTAAATGCTTTTTTCGCAGAAGCAAATATAAGAATATCTAATAAGCGTTTAGCTTTTGACAAATGTATCACCTTTTTTCTTTTTAAACATGACATAAATTGTCGTGTTTTATTGTTAGTATATTGTTTACATCATAATGTTATCAAGATGAGGTATAAGGAGGAAAAAATATGTCACGTGAAATAGTTTTATTTATTGCGGCGAGCTTAGATGGATATATTGCGAAAGAAGATGATGATTTACAGTGGTTAATGGAAACCGAAGGAGAGGGAGATAACGGTTATACAGAAATGTACGAAACTATTGATACAATAATTATGGGAAAAAGAACGTATGATTATGTAGTAGAGCATATAGAACCATTCCCGTATTTAGATAAAAAATGTTATGTTTTTTCTAACTCAGAAAAAGGTTCAAACGAACACGTGGAGTTTGTAAATGAAGATGTAGTGGAGTTTACAAAAAGGTTAAAAGCACAAGAAGGATCTAAAATATGGATGGTCGGTGGAGGGAGTCTCTTAAGAGAGTTCTTTAAGAATAATCTAATTGATGAATATGTTGTTACGATTACACCTCACATATTAGGTTCTGGAGTTCCGTTATTTCAAGACAAGAACCCGGAAATTAATTTAACTTTAACGGATACGAAACGTTTTGGGCAATTTGTAAATTTATATTATAAAGTAAAGTGATAAAAAACACGACTATTGATGATAGTCGTGTTTCTTTATGGATGGTAATGAAATTATAAAGCAAGACCCATAATCGACTTCGCTCGTTACAGTAATATTTCCGCCGTGTAGTTCTACAATTTCTTTTACGATAGATAGTCCTAAACCAGTTCCGCCTGTAGCTCGTGTTCTCGCTTTATCAACTCGATAAAAACGATCGAAAATGTGAGGGAGGTCTTCAGGCGGAATACCTTCGCCTTCATCTTCAATTGTAATGAAAATACGTCTATGTTCTTCTGTAACAGAAATGTTTATATGAGAATGTTCTTTTGAATGCCTATAAGCGTTATTTAAAATGTTTATTATAACTTGTTCAAATCGCTGTTCATCTAAGTTTACTACCAGTGTAGGAGGACAAGAGAAAGAAACTTTAATGTACCTTTCTTTATACATAGCGTTAACTTTTTCGGCTATGCGAGTAAGGAAGGTGTGTAAATGTACTTCCTTTACTTGAATAGAAAAGTTATGTTGTTCCATTTGTGCGAGTGAAAATAAATCTTGAACTAAGTTTGTAATGTAATCAGACTCATCTTTTATAATAGATAAATATCGCAAACGTTGCTCAGGAGATGTGGTCTCTTTTAAAGCAATGTCAGCGTAACCTCTTACGTATGTTAATGGTGTTCGTAATTCGTGAGCAACACTTGCTAGAAATTCACTTCGCTCTGTTTTCATATAATGTAAATCATTTGCGAGCGTTTGAATAGATGATGCTAGTTCACCAATTTCATCATTTCGAGTAGTCGTTAATGAAACGGACAAATCGCCTTTACTCATTTTTTCAGTTGCATGTTTCATGTGTAACAATGGTTTTGTTAATAAACGTGATAATAGGAAAATTGTGATGACTGTGAGTAGAAACGTGATGGCGCCAGCAATAATGAATTGTTTCGTTAATCCATTTACCAACTTTTCAATGGATTTTGTTCCAAGAAACATATACACATACCCTTCATGTTTTCCAGCTACTATGATAGGACTAACTGTACATATATAATTAGATGTTTTCCAATGATTTTCTATAATCGCTCCGTTATGGTCTGTTCGAGTCTGCATGCTACTAATGTGATTTTTTATAGTCGTGTTTATTTCGTTAGATTTAGCTAGCACTTCTTTATTTGTATTTGTAATAACGACAGTTGTTTCAGCTTCAGATTCCATTAATGCTACGTGAGAGATGGTTTGCTCATCGTAATATTTTTCAAGTACATCTCGATGACTATTTCCTCGCTTTAATAAAGCTGTCATTTCTTCATTTACTCTAGTGTTTACGAGACTATAATAGAGCAAAATAAAGAGAACACTTTCAATTAAAAGTGTAACAATTAAAAAATAAAATCCGAATTGAATTGAAATTCGTTTCATCGTTTTGCCCCTTACTGTTCAGTATCAACCCATCGATAACCTACTCCATACACGGTTTTTAAATGATGATCAATAGGGAAATTTGCTTTTCGCAATTTATCACGTAAATTACGAATATGCGAATCGACTGTGCGATCTTCTGTATTTGTGTTTAATCCCCAAATTCGTTCGATGAGCTGATCACGGTTTAGTACGTAGTTCACATGGCGTAAAAATAATCCGAGTAAAGAAAATTCAATTGGTGTGAGAAGGAGTTCTTCACTATGGACAGAAACGAAGTGTTTTGTTTCATCCCATACAATACCGTGATATTGGATTTGTTTATGTTCATTTGTACGTCTTAAAACGGCTTCAATTCTTGCGAAAAGTTCTTCTTCATGGAAAGGTTTCGTTACGTAATCATCGGCTC
Source organism: Bacillus sp. GMs2/2 (assembly GCF_050172095.1). Classification (NCBI taxonomy): domain Bacteria; kingdom Bacillati; phylum Bacillota; class Bacilli; order Caryophanales; family Bacillaceae; genus Bacillus; species Bacillus sp. GMs2/2. The sequence continues at coordinate 22,439 of NZ_JBNLYE010000005.1, read as the reverse complement.
CAAGTTTTAATCCTTGAACGACATCTACTGTTTGATCACGAGCTGTAACCATAATAATAGGAATGTTACTAAAAGATCGGATTTTTTTGCACGTTTCCCATCCGTCCATCTTTGGCATCATAATATCGAGTAAAACAAATTTAAAGTTTCGATTTTCTATATGTAAAATAGCTTCTTCTCCTGAAGTCGCACATACGCAGTTATATCCAATTGGGGTAAGATAAAGCGTTAATAATTCAAGCATTCTCGGTTCATCGTCTACGAGCAGTATATCAATCATAGAGAGCCCTCCATATTTATAATCGTTACTTAAAGTGTAATGCAAAATCATGAAGAAATGGTGCAGATTATGATGCGTCTGCATAATTTCTTCAGAATTGCTTGTTATTGTGGAGTTGAAATTACATTTTAGGTAATCATATTGGCTCAAAAATGATTAATACGGAGGCGGTATAGTGAAAAAAATGACCCAAATTTTTGGGATAACAATAATTACAGCAGTTGGTCTTGCTGCATGCGGACAAACGAATACAGACCATAAAAACCATGAATCTACAAAAGAGAAGAAAACAGAGCAAAAGAAAATGAATCAGGAGGTAACGGCGCCAAAAGAAATGAACGAAGGTGCATCTAATGATTTATTAACGACAAGTCTAAAAAATGTGACGAGGTTAAATACAAATGACCCCCTAAAAATGGCAGTATTAACTTCGCAAACGATATGGCCAGCAACTCATAAGGAGAACCAGCCAGGTGCTGTTATTTTAGTACCAGCAAGCGAGTGGCAATTAGGTATTGCGAGTGCAGACCTTATTCATCATCCGAATAACGGGCCGATTTTATTTATAGAAAAAGAAAAGATACCGGAAATGACGTTAAAAGAAATAAAACGATTAAATCCAATCGGAACGAAAGACGGAACACAAATTATGGTGATGGGAGATGTAGGTACTAGCGCGCTTGAACAATTAAAAGGTTATAAAGTAAAACAAATAAAAGAAACGGACCCAGCTATATTTGCGAAGGATGTTGATAAGGAGTATGCCGATATAACAGGAAGCTACCCAAATAGTGTTATTATTGGTTCGTCTGCAGAAGAAGGCCGTTTATATACAACACCCGCTGTAAATTGGATTTCTCATATGCCGGAACCACTACTCTATACAGAAAAGAATAAAGTGCCAGAAGCGACAATAGAGGCATTAAAAATGAGAAAAGACAAAGCAAATATATATGTATTAGGGCCAGAAAAAATTGTTTCAAAAGAAGTGGAAAAAGAGCTGAGCAAATACGGGAAAGTAACGCGTATTAGTGGAGAGACTCCAACAGAAAATTCGGTTGCGTTTGCGAAATTTAAAGATGAAAAAACAAAATTTGGCTGGGGATTCACAAAACCTGGTCACGGTTTATCATTTGTTTCAAGCAAAACACCAGATTTAGCAGTTGCTGGGGCACCTTTTTCACATATGGGTAAACACGCACCTGCTGTCTTGTTAGAAGAAGGGAAAGCTTCACAACCAGTGTATGACTTCCTTGCAAGCATTCAGCCGAAGTTTAAAGATGATCCAACACTTGGACCATATAATCATGGCTTCTTATTAGGAAGTACGAGTGATATTTCATTTGAAACACAAGGAATACTAGATGAGAGGTTAGAAATTGTTCAGGAAAGTGGTCAAGGACACGGTGGACATTAATGAAATGAGCAAAGACGCTACTGATATAGCGTCTTTTTTTATTTTCCTCGACAAAATATGACAAAAAAGTTGTAACTGTTTCTGTTATGATAGTTTCGGAAATCTTACATTTTACATAATCGGAGGAAAAGAAATGTATAAAAAATTGGGTACTATTGCTTTAACAGGTGCACTTGCTTTTAGTTTATCTGCTTGTGGTGAAACTGAAGTTAAAGAAGTGAGTAAAAACGATGCTCCTAAACAGGCTGAAAAGAAAGATAAAAAGGAAAAAGCTGAAAGCAAGATTTATAAAATTGGAGATACGGTAGAAGTTAATGGCTTACAACTTACTTTCAGTTCAGCTAAATTCGTTGAGCCTAACGAATACGTAAAAGCTGAAAAAGGGAAAGTACTAGAAATCGCTTTTAATGCTAAAAATAATGGCAAAAAAGATATATATTTTGGAACTTCTGAATTAAAAATTGCTGATACTAACGGCAACCAATTCAAAGAGTACTTTGGTGGGGAAAATACGTTTATAAACGAAAATATTGCGCCAGGTAACCAAATTACAAACAAAATGTTATTTGATGTACCAGAAGGCGATAAGTTTGTTGGTACATTTAAACCTACATTTACATTTGACGAGAAATCAGTGAAATTTGAATTTGAAGTTGCTAAATAAGGAGAGATTAAAATGAAGAGAACAGCTGAATTTGTATTAGGTCTTATTGGAGGTATTTTTGGTATTATTTGTGCATTTGTTGCTTTATTGATCGGCGGTATGGGAGCTGCTTTTGAAGCTGATGGAGCGAATACTGTTATTGGTTTAGGTTGGGGAGCTGTGGCTCTATCAATCTTAGGAATTGTTGGATCTGTTATGGTAAGAAGTAAAGCGAAGGTTGGCGGTATTATGATGACTGTGGCTGCTATCGGTGGATTTATTTGTATTTCTATAATTTACTTATTACCAGGCGTATTATTATTAATCGGTGGGTTAATGGGCATATTCCGTAAGGATAAAGCAACTGTATCTGCATAAAATGAGCACTCGAAAGAGTGCTTTTACTAATTTCATTAAATTAGCATAAACTCCTCTAATCCTAAACCCTCAAAACTAAACCTCATATATGAAGTGGAAATATCTATAGAACTGTAAATGAATTTCCTTGGTAGCTAATATCTTGATCCTTGGACTATTCAATTAAATGAGCTGAATTACATGTGCATTTTGCATCCATCCAAACAAAGTTCTCTTCATTTGACATACGGTAGAATCCGAAATCATTGTACGATAAGTCAACAATAGGTAATAGTATATTTAAAGTCTTCCTGATATTCTCAGAAAAGAAGCTACGAAGGTAATATCTTTTTTAGGAAACTTTTACATAGTAAAAAATCTTCTACTCGTTATATAATAGCTTTCGTGCAGTCGGCTGATTTTCTTATGGAGAAAATCAAATGATAAAGGAGTAGAGGAGTGGTATTTTGTTTCAAACGATAAAAAATGATTGGTTTTCTAATGTGAGAGGGGACGTGTTATCAGGAATTGTCGTTGCTTTAGCATTAATTCCTGAAGCGATAGCCTTCTCTGTTATCGCTGGTGTGGATCCGACCGTTGGACTATACGCAGCCTTTTGTATTGCAGTTACCATTTCATTTGTTGGCGGAAGAACTGGGATGATTTCAGCTGCAACAGGTGCAATGGCATTATTAATGGTGACGCTCGTTAAAGATCATGGTTTGCAATATTTATTTGCTACAACAATATTAACAGGTATTGTCCAAATTATTTTTGGCGTGTTCAAACTGAGTTCATTTATGAAGTTTGTCCCTAAGTCAGTTATGAGTGGTTTTTTAAATGCCCTTGGAATTTTAGTTTTTACAGCGCAATTACCGCATTTTAAAAATGCAAATTGGCAAATGTATGCACTTGTCGCATTAGGTCTTGTAATTATATATGTATTTCCACGTGTTACGACGGCTGTCCCGTCTACACTGATTTCCATTATTATTGTGACGAGTATTGCACTTATGAGCGGATTACAGTTGAAAACAGTAGGGGATATGGGAAGCTTGCCGAAAGAATTACCATTCTTTAGCATTCCTGACGTGCCTTTTACAGTTGAGACATTAGGGATTATTTTACCGTATGCAGTTATGCTTGCAATTATCGGTTTACTAGAATCATTATTAACAGCTTCAGTTTTAGATGATATGACGCATACGGAAAGTAATAAGCATAAAGAGGCACGCGGTCAAGGAATCGCAAACATTGTTGCTGGTTTCTTCGGAGGAATGGCAGGTTGTGCAATGATCGGTCAATCTGTTATTAATATTAAATCAGGTGGACGAGGTCGCCTATCAACATTTGTAGCGGGCGGATTTTTAATCGTATTACTATTTGTTTTAGGAGATTATGTCGTTCATATTCCGATGGCAGCTTTAGTTGCAGTTATGATTATGGTTTCAATCGGAACGTTTGATTGGAACTCTGTAACAACAATTCATAAAGTACCAAAAGGAAACGCATTTGTTATGATCGTAACAGTTGTGATTGTCCTAATTACACATAATTTAGCATTAGGTGTAATTATCGGAACAGTAATTAGTGCGGTTTTATTTGCATTCAATATGGCAAAGATTCACGTGAAACATTTATATATTGAAAATAAGAAAATATACGAAATTCACGGTCAACTTTTTTTTGCATCTACAGCCGACTTTATAAATAATTTTTCATTTAATGAAGATGTAAAAGAAATCGAAATGAACTTTACTCATGCGCACGTATGGGATGATTCGGCAGTGGCATCAATTGATAAAGTTATCATGAAGTATGAACAAAGTGGTGTGAAAGTAACTATAACAGGATTAAATGAACGTAGTTCAAAACTTGTTGCAAATTTAGCTACTTATAATAAAAGAATTGCTAGTTAAAAGCCTCCTTTTTAGGGGGCTTTATTATATAATACGAATAGGATAACGAAAAGGGGATTCAGCATATGTACAAACAAATTATATTAGCATGTGACGGTTCTGAACATGCACTTCGAGCAGCGGAGCATGCAACCTATATTGCGAAATGTAGCGAAGAAACAAATGTTGAAGTTGTGTACGTAGTAGATAATAGAACGGCAAAATCAGATATTATACAAGGTCAAACAGATTTAGAAACAATATCGGCTAGTCGAAAAGATAAATTAAAAGAGATTGAAGGTTTATTAAAGAAAGAGAACATTTCTTATACAATTACGATATTACATGGTGATCCTGGAGATACAATTGTTCAATATGTAAATACAGGAGATATAGATCTTGTCATTGCTGGAAGTAGAGGGCTCAATACACTGCAAGAAATGGTGCTGGGAAGTGTAAGTCATAAAATAGCAAAGCGTGTGAAATGTCCAGTGATGATTGTAAAATGAAATAGAATGTAACGAAGACCTTAGTATAACTGAGGTCTTTTTTTATGTATAAATGACTCTTATTTGTGGAAATACTAGATATATAAGTTGAAAAGATGTTAACTTACAAATTTGTAAGTTAGTTGTTAGAGAAATCGATGTTATGAAATTTTTCCCATTGGTAAAATAAAAGTATCAAAGGGGAGATAGGGAGGATGGAAGCAATGAAATCATTTCAAAATTTGTCATATAGCCAAGGTGTCAGTCTTATTTGTTTAGGGGGATTTGCTGCATCTGTTACGTTAGCTGTTTTAATAAAGGTGTTTCATCAAATCTTTTAATCTTATAGTAGGGAAGGAATTGGTTGTTATCATTAGTAGGAACAGCAATGAAAATAAAAAATAGCTCTTAGCATGTATGTAAATGCTAAGAGCTATTTTTATGCTTGTTATATATTATTTAAGCTTGCTTTTGTTTTACTGACCCTGTATTTAAAGTAAGAGCAAGGAAGAACATTGCAAGTACACAAGATGCAAGTAATAAGATGAATCCGCCATCCCATCCGAATGCATCCACGATAAAGCCCATAGCTGCACTAGCGAAAGCGGCTCCGCCTAAGTAACCGAAGAATCCAGTTAAGCCTGCTGCAGTTCCAGCAGCTTTCTTTGGTGCTAAATCTAGAGCGTGTAGACCAATTAACATAACCGGTCCGTAAATTAAAAATCCAATTGCGACAAGTGCGATACTATCAACCATTGGATTACCAGGAGGGTTTAACCAGTAAACAAGAACTGCGATAAATACACCGACCATAAATAAAATACCAGCAGGTGCACGACGTCCTTTAAATAGTTTATCACTCATCCATCCGCAAAGAAGTGTACCTGGAATACCAGCCCATTCATATAGAGCGTAAGCAGTACGTGAGCTACTATGAGTAAAGCTTTTTTCTTCTACTAAATAAGTAGGAGCCCAGTCTACAACTCCGTAACGTACGAAATATACGAAAACGTTCGCAATAGCGATGTACCATAAAAACTTATTGTTTAATACGTATTTAAATAAAATTTCCTTTACTGAAAGCTCGCGTTCGCGATCTTTTACTTTTTCATCTGGTGGATATTCCCCAGTATGTTCTTCAATAGAAGGTAACCCACAAGATTGAGGCGTATCTTTCATCGTAATTAATACATAAATACCAACTAAAATTGAAAGAATACCTGGGAAGTAAAAAATACTTTTCCAGTCATCTGCGAAGAAGTATAAGCCTAATGTTACAAGTGAAGGCATAAGCGCTCCGCCAACATTATGAGCGACGTTCCAAATAGACATTTTTGTACCACGTTCGCTAATAGAGAACCAGTGAACCATCGTACGACCACAAGGAGGCCATCCCATACCTTGTACCCATCCATTTAAAAACTGAAGTACAAACATAAGTATAATGCTCGTTGTAATGAAAGAAAATGAGCCGAAAATAATATTAATGATACCTGATAAAAATAGCCCAGCTGCTAAAAAGTAGCGAGGATTACAACGATCGGATACGATACCCATAAGAAATTTACTTAATCCGTAAGCGATAGAAACTGCTGAAAGGATAACCCCAAGTTCCCCTTTACTAAAGCCTTGCTCGATTAAGTATGGCATTGCTAGTGAAAAGTTTTTTCGAACAAAGTAGTAACCTGCATAACCGATGAAGATACCTAAGAATACTTGTAAACGTAATTTACGGTATTCGCTATCAACGCGATCAGCTGGTAAGCGTTCCGCATGGGGCGCAGGTTTAAATAATTGTGTGAAAAACATAAAATGAAAATCCTCCCCTAATTAATTCGAAGCGTTTTAAGACAGAGAACATAAAAAGGCCATGAAATATAAAAAAGTTTCCTCTTTTATGATTCATAGCCGTGTACTCCGTTTCTCCGTGACTGTCAATATTAACTTCGTCGAAAATTATACAACTTTGTGACAAAAATGTAAACGTTTTTATGAATAAAAGTATTGACGGATTTTGTTCGTGGGATTAATATTTAAATACATTAAATATTTTATTGTTTAAATAAGAGGTGGATAACATGCCAAATGATATGACGCATATCGATAAAATTCAAGCTCTTGCCTTTTCGATTGGAAAGAAAATGCAGACGGAGTTATTAGAACAAATGCAAGCGACAGGACTTACACCACCGCAGTTTTATATTTTAAAGATTTTAGATCATTATGGGGCTTCAAGAGCGACAACATTAGCGAAAAAGATGTATGTGAAGCCTAGCGCGATTACAGTGATGATTGATCGTCTAATCGATCAAGAACTTGTAGAACGCTATCACGACAAAGATGACCGTCGCGTTGTCATCATCGAGTTAACAAAAAAGGGGAAAGCTAGAGTAGAAGAGGCAATGACAGCTCGTAACGAGCATATTGCAAAATACTTTTCACATTTAGAGTTGCAAGAAAGAGAAGATTTATTACGTCTCTTTGAGAAGTTAGAAACCATTATTTGCGGGACACAAGAGAAAAAAGAGAATAACTAAGAGGAATTGAGGAGATTACATGGGGCAACAAGAAAATCAAAATAGAAAGTTGTTGTTAATCGGTTTAATTATCGCGATGCTATTTGCTGCATTAGATGGAACAATTGTTGGTACAGCAATGCCACGTATCGTCGGTGACCTAGGTGGATTAAGTTTAATGACATGGTTAACAACAGCTTATATGTTAACATCAACGACAGTTGTACCAATTGCAGGTAAATTAGCGGATTTACTTGGTCGTCGTAACGTATATATAACAGGGCTAGTTATTTTCATGATTGGTTCGGCGTTATGTGGTATGGCAAATGGTATGACAGAATTAATTATTTTCCGTGGTATTCAAGGTCTTGGTGGCGGTATTATGATGCCAATGGCTATGATTATTATTGGAGATATGTTCACGGGGAAAGAACGTGCAAAATGGCAAGGTATTTTTGGTGCGTTATACGGCCTTGCTTCTGTAATTGGACCACAAGTTGGTGGTTGGATTGTAGATGCAGTGAACTGGAGATGGGTATTCTACATTAACTTACCGGTTGGTATTTTAGCAACAATCTTTATTGCAATGGGATTAAAATCGCATAAACAAACAGGACCAATTAAAATTGATATCGCTGGAATCTTTACGATGATTCTCGGTGTTGTAAGTTTATTACTTGCGCTAACGTTTGGCGGAAAAGATTATGCATGGGATTCTTGGCAAATTATCGGTTTATTTGCACTAGCTGTAATTGGTATCGTTAGCTTTGTTATCGTTGAAACGAAAGCTGAAGAGCCAATTTTACCAATGCATTTCTTTAAAAATCGCACATTTACAATACTGAATGCGATTGGATTCTTTATGAGTATTGGAATGTTCGGCGCGATTATGTTCGTACCATTCTTCATGCAAGGTATTGTAGGAGTAAGTGCTGCTGAATCAGGAACAATTATGACTCCAATGATGATTACAATGATTGTGATGAGTATTATCGGTGGGCAACTTGTATTAAAAGTTGGTGTAAAACCACAAATTATCGCAGGTATGCTTATTATGGCCGGTGGTTTCTGGTTATTAACAACGATGGATATGCACACAACGAAGCTTACAGCTACTTCTTATATGATGGTTATCGGTTTAGGAATGGGTCTTGTAATGCCGACATTAACATTAGCGTTACAAGAAAGCTTCCCGAAAAAAGACCTTGGTGTTGTAACATCATCAAGTCAGTTCTTCCGACAAATCGGTGGTACATTTGGTATTACAATTTTAGGATCAATTATGAATAACACTTCAGGTACGACATTAACAAAGAATTTAGTACCTGTATTAGATACATTCCCGAAAGAAGCGGGACAAATGGTAACGAAATTTAAAGATATGATTCACACAGATCCACAAGGTTTATATTCAATGCTATTTAGCCCAGAGGCATTAAAACAAATGCCAGAAGCGTTCGCTAACAGTATTGTACCTATTTTGAAAAACTCTTTAGTAGACTCGCTTCATACTGTATTCTTAACAGGATTAGTATTTATCGTAGTAGGTGCTATCTTTACGATTTTCTTACAAAAAATTAAATTATCAGATCGTAAAAAAGATGCTAAAGAGCCTGTTGTAGAAGAAAAAGAAAAAACTGTATCATACTCGTAATGAAGAAGCATCGCCTTATGGCGGTGCTTTTTTGAGTATAACCTTAAAAGCTTTTTAGTGAGAAATGATTGACGTATTTTTAGAAATACGTTATATTATTTTCTGTAAACGGTTACATGAAATGAGGAGAAAAGAGAATGAGTACGATCAAAGACGTTGCGAAATTAGCGGGAGTATCTGTTGCGACCGTTTCCAGAGTTCTAAATAAAAATGGATATGTTCACGAAGATACATTAAAAAAGGTAGAACGTGCAATTGAGATGTTAGATTATAAGCCTAGTACAGTAGCGCGTTCACTGTATAATAAAAAGTCTCGTTTAATTGGCTTAGTTGTTCCAAATATCGTGAATCCATTCTTTCCGGAAGTTGCACGTGCCGTAGAAGATGTAGCACATAAACAAGGTTACACAGTTGTCCTTTGTAACTCTGATGAAAGTTTAGAAAAAGAGAAACAATATATTGATGTGCTTAGACAAAATAATGTAGATGGATTTATTGTAGCAACGAATCCACAAAATAGTGTTAATTACATGAATGTATCTGTTCCAGTTGTTGCGATTGACCGTATGTTTAATGAGCGTATTCCTACTGTATATGCAGATAACTATGCAGGAAGTCAGGCTGCGACAAAGTTGTTACTAGATAAAGGATGTAAACATATTGCACATATTCGCGGTCCACGTGATGTGAGTACTGCAAATGAACGCTTTGAAGGTTTTGTAGACGTTATTACGCAAAATAATCTTTCGTATATGATTGCAGAGAGTACGTTTGATCCAGCAAATAGTGAGCTTGTAGCGATGGAATTATTAGAAGAATACCCGCATATTGATGGTATTGTTGCTGGGAATGATTTAATTGCGATCGGTATTGTAAAGGCTGCACTTCAAAAGGGGATTGTCATTCCAAATGATTTACAAATTATCGGATTTGATGGCATTTCTTTAACGGAAATGATGTATCCATCTATTACAACAGTTGCACAACCGATATATGAAATGGGGAAAATTGCAACAGAGTTGTTGTTAGAGCAAATGGAAGGAAATACATTAGAAGAGAAACATTATCGTTTGCCGATTGAAATTATAGAACGAAATACAACGAAGTAAGGAGATGAAACAGATGCCAAATATTGCAGTAGTAGGGAGCATTTCAATGGACTTAGTGGCTGTTTCAAAAAAACGGCCGAAAGCAGGAGAAACAGTAATTGGTGAAGCGTTTCATACAATTCCAGGAGGGAAAGGAGCAAACCAAGCAGTTGCTGCAGCTAGATTAGGAGCAAATGTAGCAATGGTTGGAGCGGTAGGAAATGATGATTATGGAACAGTAGTTAGAAAAAATCTAGAGAACGAACGCATTTTTATCGATTATGTGGTACCGGTTACAGATAGAACGACAGGAATTGCTCATATCGTTTTAGCAGAAGAAGATAACAGTATTGTTGTCGTACAAGGGGCGAATGCTCTTGTAAATAAGTCAGTTGTAGATCGCTCCAAAGACCTTCTTGTAAAAGCGGATATGGTTGTTCTTCAACTAGAAATTCCACTTGAAACAGTAAAATATGTATTGGCTATTTGTGAGGAACATAATATTCCTGTTATGTTGAATCCAGCGCCAGCACAAGTTTTATCAGAAGAAATTTTAGAAAAAGCGACTTATATTACGCCAAATGAACATGAGTGCCGCATCGTATTAGATGATTTTACATCACCAATTGAAGATTTATTGGCGAAGTATCCCAATAAATTATTGATGACAGAAGGTTCTAACGGTGTTCGTTTCCATAATGGCACGGAGATTGTACATGTTCCTAGCATTGCTGTTGATGTAGTGGATACAACTGGAGCTGGTGATACATTTAATGGTGCGTTAGCAGTTGCACTTTCTGAAGGAGAGACACTTCAAAAAGCAATTCGTTTCGCGAATATTGCCGGTGGTCTTTCTGTAACGAAACTTGGGGCGCAAGGCGGCATGCCAACGAGAGATAAAGTACGTGAAGTGCAGGTGATTGTTGGATGAAGAAACACGGCGTATTAAACAGTGAGATTGCATCAATCCTTGCTTTACTTGGGCATACGGATACGATTGTAATTGCTGATTGCGGTTTACCAATTCCTGACGGAGTAAAAAGAATTGATTTAGCTGTTGAAATTGGAAAACCTAGCTTTTTAGATGTATTGCAAGTGGTAGCTGATGATATGGCAATCGAAAAAGTGACGTTAGCAGAAGAAGTCATTATAAATAATGCGGAAGTAAATAAAGAAATAGAGCAGAAATTAATAGAGCCAGCATTTGAGTATGTATCTCATGAGCAATTTAAAGAGCATACAAAGAAAGCGAAGGCGATTATTCGTACAGGCGAGGCTACGCCTTATGCAAATGTAATTTTACATGCAGGCGTGATTTTTTAATAAAGGGAAGTGATGGGAATGCATATTGAAATGAAAAACATTTCAAAGGCGTTCAATGGAAATCCTGTTTTGAAGAATGCACAGTTTATGATTGAAACAGGAGAAGTCCATGCATTGATGGGGGAAAATGGAGCGGGTAAATCAACGCTCATGAAGATTTTAACAGGTGTATACAAAAAAGATGGTGGGACAATCACAATTGATGGGCAAGAGCGCACCTTTAAAAATGCGAAAGAAGCTGAAGAGTACGGCATCGCATTTATACATCAAGAACTAAACATATTGCCGAATTTAACAGTAGCTGAAAATATGTTTCTCGGTAAAGAGTTAATGTATGGGAAAACAGGTATTTTACGCACTCGACAAATGAATGCGATTGCGCAGCAGCAACTAGCGGAGTTAGGGTTGCATGTAAGAGGCGCTATGTTAGCAGAGGAATTATCGGTTGGACAACAGCAAATTATCGAAATTGCGAAAGCATTAATGACAAACGCGAGCGTTATTATTATGGATGAGCCTACTGCGGCACTGACGGATCGTGAAATCGAAACGCTCTTTACAGTAATCAATAAGTTACGTAAAGAAGGTGTTTCATTCGTGTACATTTCGCATCGTATGGAAGAGATTTTCTCAATATGTGATGCTATTACGATTTTGCGTGATGGAGAATACGTCGGAAAGAGATTAATTCCAGAAACATCATTTGATGAAGTAGTGAGTATGATGGTGGGGCGCAGCATTGGTGAACGTTATCCAGAGCGAAATAGTCAAATTGGTGATGTCATTTTTGAAATGCGTAACGGAACGAAGAAAGGGAAATTTGAAAATGTTTCGTTTCAAGTGAGGAAAGGTGAAATCCTTGGTGTAGCTGGTTTGATGGGGGCTGGTCGCACTGATATTATGAAAGCGATATTTGGTTATGAACCTTTAGACTCTGGACAAATTTTTATAAATGGACAAGAAGTAAAGATTGATAGTCCAATAGATGCAATTAGACAAAGAATTGCTTTTATTACAGAAGATAGAAAGTCTGAAGGATTAGTGTTAGATTTTTCAATTCGAGAAAATTTAGCTTTACCGAATTTAGAAAGTCTTTCAAAGGGAAGTATTCTAAGCAACGAGCTAGAACAACAGTTTACAGAGGATATGATGAAGCTTCTTAATGTGAAAGCATCTAGCGGAGAGCAGGCAGTGAAATCTCTTTCTGGTGGAAATCAGCAAAAGATTGTAATCGCAAAATGGCTAGGCATTCATCCGCAATTACTCATTTTAGATGAGCCAACAAGAGGTGTTGATGTTGGAGCGAAAAAAGAAATTTACTCTATTATGAATAAGCTTACAGAGCAAGGCGATGCCGTTATTATGGTATCATCTGAGCTTCCGGAAGTTTTAGGGATGAGTGATCGAGTTCTTGTTATTCATGAAGGAAAAGTCGGCGGAATTTTAGGGAAAGATGAGGCATCACAAGAGTCTATTATGGCACTAGCTACAGGAGGAGAGTAAGGATGGCTAAGAAGGGGAATGTATTACAACAACTCGGTTCTTTAATCGGTTTAGTATTAATTATCGTCGTAATTACAGCTTTAAATCCAGCGTTTATTGAAATTCCAAATTTATTTAATATACTGCGTCAAGTATCGATTAATGCGCTTATTGCATTCGGAATGACCTTCGTAATTTTAACAGGGGGTATTGACTTATCGGTAGGTTCTATTTTAGCATTATCAAGTGCACTTGTTGCTGGAATGATGGCAAGTGGCATGGATCCGTTCCTTGCAATGGCAGTTGGATTATTAGCAGGTCTTGTAATGGGAATTGTAAACGGTATCATCATTGCGAAAGGAAAAGTAGCTCCATTTATTGCAACTTTGGCAACAATGACTATTTTTCGTGGGTTGACGCTTGTTTATATGGACGGACGTCCGATCACTGGTCTTGGTGATCATTTAATGTTCCAAATGTTTGGCCGCGGTTATTTTCTTGGTATTCCGGTACCAGCTGTTACAATGATGATCGCTTTCGCAGTACTGTACTTCATTTTGAAGAAAACGACATTTGGTCGCCGTACATTTGCAATTGGTGGAAATGAAGAAGCAGCAGCACTATCAGGTATTAATGTTACGAGAATTAAAGTAATGATTTACGGTCTTTCCGGAATTTTGGCAGCGCTTGCAGGTATTGTCTTAACATCACGATTAGATTCTGCACAGCCGACTGCAGGTACTTCTTATGAATTAGATGCAATTGCAGCAGTTGTATTAGGTGGAACAAGTCTTTCTGGGGGAAGAGGATGGATTGTTGGTACATTCATCGGTGTACTTATTATCGGTGTATTAAATAACGGTTTAAATTTATTAGGTGTATCTTCTTTCTTCCAACAAGTTGTAAAAGGACTTGTAATCTTACTAGCTGTATTAATTGATCGCAGAAAAGAAGCGTAATGGAGGGACAGTTCATGAAGAAATGGTTACTTATACTCGTTGCATGTATTATGGTCATTACTGCTGGTTGTTCAATGGAACCGCCAGAATGGGCAAAGGATTCTAGCGATAAAGGTCGAAATAAAACTATTAAAGTTGGATTCTCTGTTTCAACTTTAAATAATCCCTTTTTTGTAACTTTGAAAAAGGGTGCAGAAAAGAAAGCGAAAGATAGTGGCATTGAATTAATTGCTGTTGATGCACAAAATGATGCAGCAAAGCAAACGAACGATGTTGAAGATTTAATTCAAAAGGGTGTCGATGTAGTTGTTATTAATCCGACCGATTCAGATGCTGTTGCTTCAGCAGTAAGTGCGGCAAATGCAGCAAATGTTCCTGTTATTACAGTAGACCGCGTTGCGAATTCAGGTAAGGTTGTTTCTCACATTGCTTCTAACAATATCGAAGGTGGTCAAATGGCTAGTGATTACATTCGTGAATTAGTTGGCGAAGGAGCAAACGTTGCTGAGTTAGAAGGAATCCCTGGATCTTCCGCTGCTCGTGAACGTGGGAAAGGATTCCATAACGTAGCCGATAAGTCTTTAAAAGTAGTTGCAAAACAAGCAGCTGATTTTGATAGAGCGAAAGGATTATCTGTTATGGAAAACATTTTGCAAGCAAATGGTGATATTAAAGCCGTGTTTGCGCATAACGATGAGATGGCATTAGGTGCACTTGAAGCATTGAAGTCTGCTGGAAAAACAGATGTAGTCGTTGTTGGATTTGATGCAACAGACGATGCAGTGAAAGCGGTTAACGATGGGCGTATGGCTGCAACAGTTGCTCAAAAACCGGAATTAATCGGGGAGAAGGCGATGCAAACAGCAAAAGAGATAACACAAGGTAAAAAAGTGGACAAATCTATTCCGATTGAATTAGAGCTTATTAAGAAAAATAAATAAATATAAAATGAAAATTAGGAAGGAAGAACAACAAATGAAATTCTTTATTGATACAGCAAACGTTAACGAAATTAAAGAGGCAAATGAATTAGGTGTATTAGCTGGAGTAACGACAAATCCATCACTTGTAGCAAAAGAAGGCGTAGATTTCCACGAACGCATTCGTGAAATTTGCAACGTTGTAGAAGGACCTGTAAGTGCAGAAGTAATTAGCTTAGAAGCTGATAAGATGATTGAAGAAGGAAAAGAACTAGCGAAGATTGCTCCAAACGTTGTAGTAAAAGTTCCAATGACAACAGAAGGTTTAAAAGCAGTAAAAGCGTTCTCTGATTTAGGAATTCGTACAAACGTTACATTAGTGTTCTCAGCAGTTCAAGCATTACTTGCGGCTCGTGCTGGTGCAACATACGTTTCACCATTCTTAGGTCGCTTAGACGATATCGGTCATAACGGTATGGATTTAATTCGTCAAATCGCAGAAATCTTTGCAATTCATGGCATCGAAACAGAAATCATTGCAGCATCTGTACGTCACAGTGTTCACGTAACTGATGCAGCATTAAACGGTGCACATATTGCAACAATCCCAGCAAACGTAATTGCTTCATTAGTGAAGCACCCATTAACAGATCAAGGAATTGAGAAATTCTTAGCTGATTGGGAAAAAACACAAGAGAAATAATAGAAAAGCAAGAATCCTAGTTTAATTGACTAGGATTCTTTTTTTTATTTAAAAGAATTTTCATGCAATTTTGCATATTGTCTTTTAAATTTGTTATATAAGATATTTAATATATATCACATAACTCTTTATTTTTCATATTTCGACATAAAGTGAAACTTTAATCAGTGGGGGCTTTGTTCATCCCCCCACTGATTATTAATTGAACCAAGGGATAAAAAGATAGAGGGTCTGACCAGAAAACTGGAGGGCATGATTCTATAACAAAAAGCTTAATGTTTATAGAATTATGTCTTTTTATATAGGGAGGGTAGTAAACAGAGATTTTGACAAAAATGCACCAATTTATCTGAATTTTAAGTTTTATAAAAGGGGAGAAATGGAATGAGAAGAAAAGCACCATTTAAAGTGTTGTCATCATTAGCAATTGCGGCAATTATCGGATGTACATCTGTAATGAGTGCTCCGTTAGCATATGCAGAAACGGCAGCAAAAAAGAAAGATAATGTATCTACAACACCAATTGATTACAATTTAATTCAAGAAGATCGTTTAGCGGAAGCACTGAAAGAAAGAGGAACAATTAATCCATCATCTTCTAAAGAAGAGACGAAAAAAGCTGTTGAGCAATATATTGAAAAGAAACAAGGAGATCAGGCGAATAAAGAAATTCTTCCAGATGCTCACTCACAAGAAACGTCTGATTTCACAAAAAAAGTAAAAGAGAAAAAGATGGAAGAAAAGGAAAATGTAAAAAAGGCTGAAAAAAATGTTAGCCTTGAGCAAAAGCCAGAACCAAATAAAAATCAATTGAATGGGCAAGTTCCAACTTCAAAAGCAAAGCAAGCTCCATATAAGGGATCTGTTCGATCGGATAAAGTATTAGTGCTACTCGTTGAATTTAGTGATTATAAACATAATAATATTGATCAAACACCAGGTTATATGTATTCGAAAGACTTTAGTAGAGAACATTATCAAAAGATGTTGTTCGGTAATGAGCCTTATACTTTATTTGATGGTTCAAAAGTAAAAACGTTTAAACAATACTATGAAGAGCAGTCTGGTGGTAGTTATACGACAGATGGATATGTAACGGAGTGGCTAACTGTTCCAGGAAAAGCATCTGATTATGGAGCTGATGGTAGCAGTGGTCACGATAATAAAGGTCCGAAAGGTGCACGTGATTTAGTGAAAGAAGCTTTGCATGCAGCTGCTGAGAAAGGACTAGATTTATCCCAGTTTGATCAATTTGATAGATATGATACAAACGGGGACGGGAATCAAAATGAACCTGACGGTGTAATTGATCATTTAATGGTAATCCATGCTGGTGTTGGTCAAGAAGCTGGTGGCGGTAAATTAGGTGATGATGCGATCTGGTCACATCGTTCAAAATTAGCAGTAGATCCAGTAGCGATTGAAGGTACGAAATCAAAGGTAGATTACTTTGGTGGTAAAGTAGCAGCACATGATTACACAATTGAACCAGAAGATGGAGCTGTAGGTGTGTTTGCACATGAATTTGGACATGATCTTGGATTACCAGATGAATATGACACGAAATATACTGGAAATGGTTCACCAGTCGAAGCTTGGTCATTAATGAGTGGAGGTAGTTGGACAGGGAAAATCGCAGGAACAGAGCCGACTAGTTTTTCACCACAAAATAAAGACTTCTTACAAAAGAATATGGGTGGCAACTGGGCAAAAATATTAGAAGTAGATTACGATAAAATTAAGAGTGGTGTGGGAGTTCCTACCTATATTGATCAAAGTGTTACGAAATCAAATCGTCCAGGCGTTGTACGTGTTAACTTACCAGGTAAAAGTGTTGAAACGATTAAACCGGAGTTTGGAAAGCATGCATATTATAGTACAAGAGGCGATGATATGCATACAACGTTAGAGACACCATTCTTTGATTTAACAAAGGGAACAAATGCAAAATTCGATTATAAAGCAAATTATGAGTTAGAAGCAGAGTGCGATTTCGTCGAAGTACATGCAGTAACAGAAGATGGAACGAAGACGTTAATTGATAGACTTGGAGAAAAAGTAGTCCAAGGAGATAAAGATACAACAGATGGGAAATGGATTGATAAATCATATGATTTAAGTCAATTTAAAGGCAAAAAAGTGAAACTACAATTCAACTATATTACAGATCCGGCTGTAACATATAAAGGTTTTGCGATGGATAATGTAAATGTAACTGTTGATGGACAAGTTGTATTTTCTGATGATGCAGAAGGAAATCCTAAAATGAATTTAAATGGTTTTGTTGTTTCTGATGGGACAGAGAAGAAAGCTCATTATTACTACTTAGAATGGAGAAACTATGCGGGATCAGATAATGGATTAAAAGCAGGAAAAGGTCCAGTGTACAATACAGGTCTTGTCGTTTGGTATGCAGATGATAGCTTTAAAGATAACTGGGTTGGGATGCATCCAGGTGAAGGATTCCTTGGTGTTGTTGACTCTCATCCAGAAGCGCTAGTTGGTAATTTAAACGGGAAACCAGCATACGGTAATACGGGCATGCAAATTGCAGATGCTGCATTTTCATTTGATAAAACACCAGCATGGAGTGTAAATTCATTAACACGTGGTCAGTTTAACTATTCTGGATTACAAGGTGTTACAACTTTTGATGATTCAAAAGTATATAGTAACAAGCAAATTGCAGACGCAGGAAGAAAAGTTCCAAACCTTGGACTTAAATTCCAAGTTGTTGGACAGGCAGAAGATAAATCGGCAGGTGCTGTTTGGATTAAACGTTAATAACATAAAAGCACATTCTTCATATGAAGAGTGTGCTTTTTAATTTGTACAGTAAGTTATTATTTTAGTTTATGTAATACAAGTTTTTATTCATGTGTAGTGTATCAAATTATGTGGGGAAAGGAAATATTTCCGAGGAAATTGTCGAAGTATCGTCAGTATTTATAAACTTTCTGTTTAAAAGAAGAGATGTATTATTGCCTTTACGGCTCAATTTATTTACATTGTTATTTGGTTATACACAAAAGTAATATATTCGGCAGTAAAAGAGCGCTATTGGATAGTGTTCTTTTTGTAGATAGAAAGGAGTTGAGTTAAATGAAAGAAATAATTGAATGTCCACAGTGTGAAGGAGAGATTACTGCGCAACATATTATTGATCTCCCACATCCTTTTTCATTCAGATGTCCACACTGCAAGGTGAGGTTAAAAGAAATGAGGATCACACCGTGCTTAATATTAGCAGCAATTTGTATCATTCCACTGTTTATTATAATTGGAGAGAGTATTAAGGAATTACTAGTAAAATATTTTTCTATTATAGATGATGTACCAACTGTACTTATTTTCTTCTTATTTTGTTATCCATTGTATTATTTCTATGAAAAATATAATGCTATATTGTTTATTAAATACGGCTTATTGAAAGTTAAAAGTTGAATTGAATAGGAGATTATCATAATGCTTTGGAAAATATATTTAGTTATTGTAGCAATGTTAGCTATTATTTCGTTAGTAAGGGGCATGTTTCAAACACCAATTCAAAAGTTTGACTTTGTAGTTTCTATTATTACGTGGATAGGGCTCTTTGGTTTTGTATTTGATATACAAATATTAACCTCAATTGTTTGGAAATGTATCTTCTTGTTTAGCGTCATTTGGACTTTAACTGCAGTTTTTGTTTTTCGTTTATATGAAGAGCGAGATGAGCCGTTACCTTTTATATTTAAATTAATTGGCATTATTCCAACGCTTCCATTATATTACGGATTATATCAATATGCATTTTAAAAAAGACAATGATGGATTATCCCATCATTGTCTTTTTTACTTTGCTTCTTACATAAATCATCCCAGCAAATGTTAATAAAAATGCTGTCCCGATAATGAAGCTGATGCTAGGTGATGCTCCGATTGCGCCGACTGTAAAGGAGCCAGCAACAACTCCTAATGAGAAGAAGGCATAAAATAATCCGAATGCCTTTCCGCGATTATCGTCTGTAGTATTTTCAACAAGTAAAGCGTTAATAGACGGGAAGAGGATTGCGAATCCAATTCCATAAATCATCATTACGATAAAGAGCATACCTTTTGTAGCAAATAATCCGAGTAAAGATAATGCGAATGCCATAACTGCAATTCCGATTAGCATTAGTTTCGAACGATTAAATCGATCGTAAATACGATTTGTTGGAAGCAAGAAGAAGAGGATAGCAGTTATACCAAATACACTTAACATCATGCCTGTTGTGGATGCTTTAAGCGCTAATGCCTCAACTTTTACTGGTAACATATAAGTGACAATTCCTTGTGAAAACATTAATGTGAAAGCACCAATATATGCTTGTAATAACGGTTCTGATTTTAAAAGTTCAACCATATCTTCTTTGTTCATTATTTGCGTTCTTGATGTATCTTTTCTTGATACGTTATTTGGTAAGAAGAATAGAGATACGATCGTACCAAGAGCCATTAAAATAGAAATAGTAATGAAGACCCATTCTACGCCAGCTGTTGCTTTCATAATACCGCTGAAAGCCGGTCCTACGATTGCGGCTGTTCCAACAGCAGCACCAGACAGAGCCATTGCTTTTCCTTGTCTTTTTGCATTTGTTTGTTTTGATAAAAATGTAAAGGCAGCAGGAATTAAAAAGCCATCACTAAATCCATGCATAAAGCGAACAACTAATAGTTGTTCACCACTTTGAACAACGGTGTATAACAAGACTATGAAACTCGTAATTCCCATGCTTATATAAAGGATTTTTTTTGCACCAAATTTATCGACAGCTGCTCCAGCAATAATATTCCCGATCATATTAGCGAATGAGTACATACCGACAACTAGCCCGATAATAAGAGGGGTTCCTCCAAGGCTTTGAGCGAAAGTACTCATAATAGGTAATTGTGAAAATGTATCTAAAAATGCCACGATAACGATAAAGTAAATAAAATATTTCAAGCGATATTCACCTCTCCTATGCTATTATGGCACAATGCTAATTTCACCTGCAATGAAATTGAATTAACAGATGTGGAAAAAAGTACAAAGTGACAAAATATTGAACGTTATTTGTAAAAAATTAGTAGAGATACGATTGTTTTTTTGAAATATATGGATAGAAGTATTATAATAGAATTGTAAACTTCACCAGGTTAAGTATATACATAGAGAGGGATGTATAAAATGAAAGCACTACTTTGGCATAATCAACGTGATGTACGAGTAGAAGAAGTACCAGAACCAACAGTAAAACCAGGAACAGTGAAAATCAAAGTTAAATGGTGTGGTATTTGTGGGACAGACTTGCATGAATATTTAGCAGGGCCTATTTTTATTCCAACAGAAGAACATCCATTAACACATGTGAAAGCACCTGTTATTTTAGGTCATGAGTTTAGTGGTGAGGTAATAGAGATTGGTGAAGGAGTTACATCTCATAAAGTGGGAGACCGCGTTGTTGTAGAACCAATTTATTCTTGTGGTAAATGTGAAGCTTGTAAACATGGACATTACAATGTTTGTGAACAACTTGTTTTCCACGGTCTTGGCGGAGAAGGCGGCGGTTTCTCTGAATATACAGTAGTACCAGAAGATATGGTTCATCACATTCCAGATGAAATGACGTATGAACAAGGTGCGCTTGTAGAACCAGCAGCAGTAGCAGTTCATGCAGTACGTCAAAGTAAATTAAAAGAAGGGGAAGCTGTAGCAGTATTTGGTTGCGGTCCAATTGGACTTCTTGTTATCCAAGCAGCTAAAGCAGCAGGAGCAACTCCTGTTATTGCAGTTGAACTTTCTAAAGAACGTCAAGAGTTAGCGAAATTAGCAGGTGCGGATTATGTATTAAATCCAGCAACTCAAGATGTGTTAGCTGAAATTCGTAACTTAACAAATGGTTTAGGTGTAAATGTTAGCTTTGAAGTAACAGGTGTTGAAGTTGTACTACGCCAAGCGATTGAAAGTACAAGCTTCGAAGGACAAACTGTAATTGTTAGTGTATGGGAAAAAGACGCAACAATTACTCCAAATAACTTAGTATTAAAAGAAAAAGAAGTTATTGGTATTTTAGGATACCGTCACATCTTCCCAGCTGTTATTAAATTAATTAGCTCTGGTCAAATTCAAGCAGAGAAATTAATTACGAAAAAAATTACAGTCGATCAAGTTGTTGAAGAAGGATTTGAAGCACTTGTAAAAGATAAAACACAAGTGAAAATTCTTGTTTCACCTAAATAAGATAGAATTGAATAGAGTAGCCCTTTTCTAGAAATAGAAGAGGGCTACTTTTTTTCTATACTGAAAGGTGATAGACTTTCCTTTGACTAAATGTATTTTTGTTTGGAAGGGAGAATCTAATGCTTTCATTTTTGTTAACTTTAAAGCGAATGTTAAGAGCCTGTTTACGAGCGTGGAAAGATAAAGAATTTCAAGTATTATTCGTATTAACAATTTTGACTTTAATATCGGGTACGATTTTTTATAGTACAGTTGAAGAATTACGTCCTATTGACGCTTTATATTTTAGTGTGGTCACGTTGACGACTGTCGGTGATGGGAATTTTAGTCCGCAAACTGATTTCGGAAAGATATTTACAATCTTATACATATTTATTGGGATTGGATTAGTGTTTGGATTTATTCATAAGTTAGCAGTTAATGTACAATTGCCAAGTATATTATCGAATAGAAAAAAAGAGTAAAGC